>JAKZXM010000208.1:0-3805 GCA_047514975.1 Rhodospirillales bacterium | reverse complement strand
AAATAGGATGGCGCTGAGTTGGGCGTGCGATCCGCGCCCCAATCCCGGGCGACGACCCCGTCTCAGTCCTTGATCCAGACCGACATCTTCAGTATCCCCTCATCCCCGAAAGCGATTCACTTCACGTATCGAGGGAACCGGTCCATGGCGTCGCTTCCGGTCGGTATCAACACCTACTCCTACACCTTCAGCCATACGGCGAGACAGGCCATGGCGCACTTGGCGGACATGGGGTATTCCGCCTTCGAGATCCTGGTGACGCCGCCCCATCTGTGGGTGCCCGAGCTGAGCGCGGACGAACGCGGCCGGGTGCGCGATCTGATCGCCGACCGTGGCCTCCGGATCACGTCGCTCAACTTTCCCATGCTGGACAACAACTTAACGAGCCCGACGGCCGAGGTGCGCCGCTACTGCGTCGGCGTCTATAAGGACCTGATCGCGCTCGCCTCGGACTGGGGCGCGCCTAACGTCATCATCATTCCGGGGCGTCTTTCGACGCTGTTCCCGGCGCCTCGCGAATGGATGGCGGAATGGTTCGTCGCGGCCATGCGCGAGCTCGGCGATCACGCCGCCGATCACGGAATCCGGCTCCTGGTCGAGAACATCCCGTTCACGTTCATTCCCAAGGCCGAAGACCTCCTCGAGACCCTGGACGGGATCGGCGACGCGCGGATCGGGATCATCTACGACGTCGCCAACGGTCACTTCGCCGGCGAGGACCCCGCCCTGGCCTTGGGTCTCGTCCGCGACCGGCTCGGGCTCGTGCACCTTTCGGACACGACCCGGGCCGCGTTCCGCCACGACCCCGTGGGCGCCGGCGACGTCGACTTCCAGGCGTTCGCAACAGCCCTCGTCGATCTCGGCTACGAGGGGTATTCGATGATGGAAATCATCTCGCCGAGCCCCGATACCCATATCCCCGACAGCCACGCGAAGCTCGCCCGGTGGGGTTGGGCGGCGCCGGGGAAATAGCCCTTGGCGCGGAACCATGCGGTCGTCGCCGGCGCCACCGGGGCGGCGGCGACGCGCCTGGTGGATCGCCTCGCCAGCGAGCCCGATTGGAACGTGGTGGGGCTGTGCCGGAGGCCGCCCGCGGACTCAGAAGGCGTTCGCTACCTCGCGGTCGACTTGGCGGATGCAGCGGCGTGCGCCGGGACGCTGGGGGCGCTCGCCGACACCACCCATCTGTTCTACGCCTCGCGCGCCGAGCACGCCGAGGGCGCGCCCGAGGACATCGGGCGCAACCTGACGATGCTGCGCAACGCGCTGGAAAGCATCGAGGCCGTCGCCACGGGCCTGAAGCACGTGCACGCGGTCACGGGCACCAACTACTACGGCTTGGCGCTCGGGCCCTACAGGACGCCTGCCCGCGAGGACGATGCCCGCCACATGCCGCCCAATTTCTATTACGAGCTCGAGGACTACGTGGCGGCGCGCCAGCGCGGCAAGTCCTGGGCGTGGTCGGTCTCGCGCCCCGACGTGATCTGCGACTTCGCGCCGGGCCGCGCGCGCAACGCGATCTCGTCGATCGCGGTCTATGGTGCGATCTGCAAGGAGCTGGGCCTGCCGCTCTCGTTTCCGGGCCGCCCCGGAGCTTACGAGATCCTGACCGGGGCCACCGAGGCCGCCCATCTCGCCGACGCGATCGTGTGGATGGCGACTACCAAAACTTGCGCCAATCAGGCGTTCAACCTGTTCAACGGCGATCCGTTCCGCTGGCGCAACCTATGGCCCCGAATCGCGGTGTTCTTTGAAATCGAGGTCGGACCGGTTCGCCGCATCTCCATGGCCGAGTTCATGGCCGACAAGGCGCCCGTATGGGAGCGCATCGTCGCCAGGCACGGGCTCGAGCCGATGCCTTATGAGCGGATGGCCTTGTGGCCCTACGCCGATTGGCTGTTCGACCGCGAATACGATCAGATGTCGGATATGACCAAGGTGCGGCTGCGCGGCTACGCCGGGTTTGTCGACACCGAAGAGATGTTCCTTCGCCTCATGGGCCGCTACCGAGACGCCCGGCTCATTCCGTAGACAAGTTCGTGGTCGGTCGGAATCGCTTAACCGCAAACCGCCGACCGCTGCAATCAACCGCGATCCGCTCAGGGAACGACATCGCACGGGATCACCCTGTGGGGGTGTTCGATCATGGGCTCGTAGGCTTCGCGCAGCGTCGGAAGCCGGAGCGAGAGCCGGTGCTCCTGATAGGCGTCCTCGTCGCGGTAGACCTCGCACAGGAAGACACGCCCGTCTTCGTCGCGCGGGATCATCATGTCGAAGCGCACGCAGCCCGGCTCGTCGGCCAGGGTTCCCTTCACGTGGGCGCGGATCAGCGTCTCGAACGCCTCGCGATACTCGGGCTTGACCTCGTACTCCACGACGATTGCGACTTCTCCCATGGCGGCATTCCTCCTCGGTGCGGTTGCGTTCTTTCACGAGGCGCGTTCGAACGACCAGACCGCCTCATGCTCGCCGTTCAGCCTGACCGTGAGATGGCCCAGCCAGGCGTCGTCGGCTTCGGGAAAGTCGGCGCGAAAGTGGGCGCCGCGCGATTCCCTTCGGCGCCGCGCGGCCTCGAGGATCAGTTGGCCGGCGCGGGCGCCCATCTCGACTTCCAGCAGCGCCGCCGTCTCGGCCGCGTCCGCGTTTCCGCGCCCGCCCGCGGCACGGCCGAGGATCTCGGCGATTCCGCCGAGCCCCGTCTCCAGTCCTTCCTCGTCGCGGCGGATACCGCCCGTGCGCCACATGAGCCCGCGCAGCTCCGCCATCAACGCCGACGCTGTGGTCTGCGACCCGCTCACGCCGTTGGTGCGCGTCAAATCGCCCACGACGGTGCGCACGTCGCCGGCGGCGGGCATCGCTCGGCGCGCGGCCCAGGCGGCGGCGGCGCGCCCGGCGCGCGCGCCGAACACCACGGTCTCGGTCAACGAGTTCTCGCCCATGCGGTTGGCGCCGTGGACGCCGCCGACCGCTTCGCCCGCGGCGAACAGGCCCGGCAATGAGGTCGCCGTGGAATCATCGATGGCGAGCCCCCCCATCACGAAGTGGGCGACCGGCGCCACCCGCAGGGGCCTTTCGAGGGCGCCGCACCGCAGGCCCAAGTATTCGAAACTCGCCGCGTTCGCGGCATCTTCGCACCAGACTTCCTCGGAAACGCCGGTAAGATCGGCGTAGACCGCGCCGTCTCCGTCCTCGATCTCGCGGAACATGGCCTGGGACAGCCGGTCGCGCGCGCGGCGGCCGGCCGGGCGCTCGGTGATCGCGTACTTCGCGAGAACGTCCTCGCCGCGGCCGTTGACGAGGCGCCCCAAGTCGGCCACGGCCGGGGGAACGGTCGCCGGCGGCAGGTCGGGCTCGGCGAGCGTCAGGGGAAAGAACTGGACGAACTCCATATCCGCGATGAGCGCGGCCGCGCCGAGCGCCATGGAATACGCGTCGCCGGTGGCGCGGGCGGGCGTGTCGTGACGGGCATACAACCCCCCTGCCCCGCCGGCCGCCATGACCAGGGCGCGACCGCCGAGTCCCACCCAGGCGCCGGCCGCGGGCTCGAAGACCGCGCAATGGGCGGCGCCGTCGTGCATTCGGAGGGCGTAGGCGACGTGGCCGGCGAGGATCGCGACCCCCGCCGCGCGCGCCTTCGCACTGAGGCAGCGGATAATTTCGGCGCCGCGCGCCGGGCCGTCGCCGCGGGCGATCAGGCTGCCCGGTCGGCTGGTGGGAACCACCGTCAGACCCCAGTCGAGAAGCTCCTGGAAACGATGGGGCGCGTCGGCCACCAAGGCATCGACAAGGGCGGGCTCGTTCAGTC
>JAKZXM010000207.1:0-5653 GCA_047514975.1 Rhodospirillales bacterium | reverse complement strand
ACGTTGTCGAACCCGGCGCTGGTGATCACCGGCGCCCTGGTCGGCTCGTCGGGGGCGATCCTCAGCTACATCATGTGCAAGGGGATGAACCGCTCGATCGTCAACGTGCTTTTGGGCGGCTTCGGGGGCGAAACGGCAGGCCCGGTGGCGGCGGGCGGTCGCGACCGCGGCGTCAAGGCGGGCAGCGCCGATGACGCCGCGTTCATCATGAAGAACGCGTCCAAGGTGATCATCGTGCCCGGTTACGGCATGGCCGTCGCCCAAGCCCAGCACGCGCTTCGCGAGATGGCGGACATGCTGAAGTCCGAGGGCGTCGAGGTTTCCTACGCCATCCATCCGGTCGCCGGGCGCATGCCGGGTCACATGAACGTGCTCTTGGCCGAGGCCAGCGTCCCATACGACGAGGTCTTCGAGCTCGACGAGATCAACCACGATTTCGCGACCGCCGACGTCGCCTTCGTTATCGGCGCCAACGACGTCACCAACCCGGTCGCCAAGACCGACCCGACGAGCTCGATTTACGGGATGCCGATCCTCGACGTGGAACGCGCGAAGACGGTCCTGTTCGTCAAGCGCTCGATGGCGTCGGGCTATGCCGGGGTCGATAACGAGCTTTTCTTCCGCGACAACACGATGATGCTGTTCGGCGACGCCAAGAAGATGACCGAGCAGATCGTCCGGTCGATCGGGTGACGCGCTCGCGGTCCCGGCGCGCGACGGCACACGCCCAAGCCCCGCGGCGGCGCGAGACGGTGGTTGTCTTCAGTTGGTGAACGGGGGATGCGAGCCCCGCCCGAATCACTCGGACGGTGCCTAGAAACCCTCGCGCTCGAGCCGCTTGCGTTCGAGCTTGCGCGCGCGGCGGACTGCCTCCGCCTTTTCCCGGGCCCTGCGCTCGGACGGTTTCTCGTAGGACCGGCGAAGCTTCATCTCGCGGAAGACTCCTTCGCGCTGCATTTTCTTCTTGAGAACCTTGAGGGCTTGGTCGACGTTGTTATCGCGAACGACAACTTGCACGGTGGATCCGATCTCCTCTTGTCAAAACGAACGGTTTGATTATTCCCGCTTGGCCGCTCGGCCGGGCGGTCGGTCGCCTTCTATCATACTCGTGGAACGATGTGAAGTCCGCGCCCGGGCCGATTCGCGGTGCGCGAACGTATCCCAGGGGTGCGCGGAGGCGTCGTGTCCATCTTGAAGATCGCGCGCATGGGGCACCCAATCCTCGGCCGGCCCGCCGAGCCGGTCGACGATCCCGGCGATCCGGAAATTCGCCGTCTTATCCGGGACATGATCGAAACCATGGCCGATGCGCCCGGCATTGGCCTTGCCGCGCCCCAGGTGCACGTTCCCAGACGTCTGGTCGTCTTCCACGTGCCGGCGGATCCCGCCGAGGATGCGGAAGAGGGCGCCGGCGAAGCGGCCGACGACGTGCCCTTGACGGTGCTCATCAACCCGTCGGTGGAGCCGCTCGGCGACGAGATTGCGCTCGGCTGGGAGGGCTGCCTTTCGGTGCCGGGGCTGACGGGCCTGGTTCCCCGTTTCACGCGGATTCGTTATACGGGACAAAGCCCCGACGGGCGTTCGATCGACCGGATCGCCGAAGGATTCCACGCCCGGGTGGTTCAGCACGAGTGCGACCATCTCGATGGCATCCTGTATCCGATGCGGATGCGCGATCTTTCGCAGCTCGGCTTCGTGGACGAAATACGCGCTCGAGCCGAGGCCGCGGGGGAACCGAAGGATGCGCCGCCGAGCGAGCTTTGAGCCGGAGAGACATCCGAAAAGGAGGCCGGGATGGATCGTGCCGCCGCCGAGGAAAAGATTCTGCTTGCGATGCTTCCCCACGTCCCGACCGACGGCTGGACGCGACGCGCGCTCGTGGCCGGGGCGCGGGACGCCGGATTCGGCGCCGACGAGGCGATGCGCGCCTTTCCCGACGGAATGGGCGCGGTCGTGGATTTCATGTCGGCCTATTTCGACGCCCGGATGCTCGCGGCAATCGCGAGTCGCGACTTCGCGCGCATGCGGGTCCGCGACCGCGTGAGTGCGGGCGTGCGCTTGCGTCTCGAACTCGCGAGCCCGCATCGCGAGGCGGTGCGGCGCGCGCTCTCGTTTCGTCTGCTGTCTCCCAACGCGGGCTCGGCGACGGGCGCGGCCTGGCGGACCGCCAATGCAATTTGGTACGCCGCCGGCGACCAGTCCACGGATTTCAACTATTACACGAAGCGCGCGATCCTCGTCGGCGTTTACGTCGCGACCACGCTCTATTGGCTGGATGATCGCAGCGAAGATTGCGCCGACACCTGGGATTTCCTCGATCGCCGGATCGCCAACGCCATGGCGATACCCAGGCTCAATCCAAGATCAATCCTCAATCCGAGATCAATCCTCGGGCTGGGATCAATCCTCGGGCGTTGCCTTCGGGCGCTTCCCAGTGGCGGATAAGGGGCGGATGAGCCGCGCGGTCCGGGTGCCGCTCGATTTCGACCCGCGTGGTTACCATGAAGAGAGGGCGCGGCCAAGGCGCGCGCCCTTTCCTCGGGGCAGGAGGGAATCCTGCGCTCACGCCAGCAAGGGGGGCTTTGCTGGGCTTGCCGATTAAAGCGAGTCTATGGGCGCCCGCGCAAGGCGGCCAGTAACATCGGATCACGTCTGTGTGTTTGCGCTCGCCTGTCCGGTGGCGGCGGCGAGCGAGCCCTTGCCATAGAGGCGGGTCACGTGACCCATCTTGCGTCCGGGCCGCGCCGTATCCTTGCCGTAGAGGTGAAGGTGCGCGCCGGGTTCGGCGAGAATCGTGTGCCAATCGTCGGCGGCCGCGCCCAAGAGATTGCGCATCACCGCGTCAAAATGCCGCTCCGGCGATCCGAGCGGCAGATCGCACACGGCGCGCACCAGTTGTTCGAACTGGCTGGTGGCACAGGCGTCGATAGTCCAGTGACCCGAGTTGTGCGGCCGGGGCGCGAGCTCGTTCACCAAGATGCGGCCGTCGTGGGTGACGAACATCTCGATCGCCAGAAGGCCCACCAGCGCCATGGCCGCGACAATGCTGTCGGCGATCGCGAGCGCCTCGTTCCTGAGGGCGTCGTCGATCCCGGCGGGTGCCGTGGTGGTGTCCAGGACGTGGCCGACGTGGCGGTTCTCGACCGGATCGTAGGCGACGGTCGTGCCGTCGGTGGCGCGGGCGACGATCACCGAGATCTCGCGCTCGAACGGAACGAACCCCTCGACGATACCGGCCTCGGCGCCCATTTTCGCCCAGCAGGCTTCGGGGTCCGCGCCGTCTTCGATCAGGACCTGTCCCTTGCCGTCGTATCCGAGGCGGCGGGCCTTGAGGACGCATGGGCGGCCGAGGGATTCGGCCGCGCGCGCGAGGTCGTCCGGGCCGTCGACCCGCCAGTAGGGTGCGGTCGCGACGCCGGCCGCGTTGACGAAATCCTTTTCGTCGAGCCGGTCCTGGGAAATCCGCAGGCACTCCCATCGGGGACGGGCGGGAACCAGATCCGAAAGCAGCTTGACGCTGCGATGGGGGACGTTTTCGAACTCGAATGTGACCACGTCGACGCCTTCGGCGAACCGCGCGAGCGCGGCCGCGTCGTCGTAATCGGCGACCACGGCAGCCTCGGCGACCTGCGCCGCGGGCCCGCGAGGGTCGGGCGAGAACACGTGGCAACGGTATCCGAGACGGGCGGCCGCAAGCGCGGTCATCCGGCCGAGCTGTCCGGCGCCCATGATGCCGATGACGCTTCCGGGCGGAAGGGGGCGGAGCGGATTCGAGGTCAAGGCGTCGGTGCGCGCCCGGCTACGGGGTCTCGGACACGTTCGCCGTCTGCTCGTCGCGCCAGCGATCGAGCGCGGCCGCGACGGCCCCGTCGCTGAGCGCCAGCACCGCGGCCGCCAGCAAGGCGGCGTTGATCGCGCCCGCCTTGCCGATGGCGAGCGTCCCGACGGGAACCCCGCCCGGCATCTGGACGATCGCAAGAAGGCTGTCCATTCCCTTGAGCGCCTGGGTTTCGACGGGAACGCCGAAGACCGGCAGCGGCGTAAGCGATGCGGTCATGCCGGGCAAATGGGCGGCGCCGCCCGCACCGGCGATGATCACCTTGAGGCCGCGGCCGCGCGCCGCACTCGCGTAATCGTATAGGCGTCCGGGCGTGCGATGGGCCGAGACCACCCGCGTTTCGAAGGAAACGTCCAGGGCCGCCAGGGTGTCGGCCGCGTGACGCATGGTGTCCCAGTCGGAACCGCTCCCCATCACGATGCCGACGAGGGGACCATTGCGCTGAGCGGAGTCGGTCATCGGGGCGATCTCCTCGGTCCCCGGGCGCCGCGGAAGGCGTGGAAGGCGTGGAAGGCGTGGAAGGCGTGGAATTATAGGGTGGCGCCGGGCGCGCGCAAGCGTAGCGCCGCAAGATGCTTTGTTTTGCCCCCGACCGAATGGTAGCCTGCGGATTGCCGCGAGCCGCGATCGCGAGAATCGGATTCCGATGGCGGAGATCAGCGAACCGAACCCGATCTCTCCGGCCCCGAGTGTCGAGCCGAAGGGTAAACGGGACACCGAACAGCCGCAGTCGCGAGCCGAAAAGGAGGGCGACTCGGCGCCCGAGGACGCGCCTGGACGGGATTTCGGCGACCAGGCCTCGATCCTGGGAATTCCCGAAGCGGAACTGACGCCCAAGGTCCAGGCGGCCATGAGCGCGTTGATGTCGCGCGCCGCACGCCTGATGGAAGAGGCGGAGCAGCTTCGCGAACAAGCGGCTTACCTCGAGGACCTCTCGGATCGCGATCCGTTGCTTCCCGTCCTCAACCGCCGCGCCCTGCTGCGCGAGCTTGCCCATGTGTTGGCGCAAGCCGAGCAGACCGAGACCACGAGCAGCTTCCTCTACCTAGACGTCATGAACGCCGAGGCAACCAAGCGCCGCATGGGACGCGCGGCCGCCGAGGCGCTGCTGATCCATGCCGCGAGCACGGCCGCCGGCGCGCTCAGGACGAGCGACGTGATCGGCTCGCTGGGGGGCTACGACCTCGGCGTCGTGCTTGCGCTTGCAAAAGGGGACGCCGCGGCGGACAAGGCGGGTGAGCTGGTTTCGATTCTCGAGGCGACGCCGCTCCGCTGGCGGGAACACACGGTGGCCGTGAAAATCGCCTGGGGGCTGCACGAGCTCGACCCGTCCGAAAGCGTCGACGATGTGCTCACGGCGGCCGAACGCGCCCGCCCGGCCACGGCGGACGACCGCAGGCGAGGGCCGGACCGATAGAACGGCGCGCCGCCGAGCCGCCGCCCAGGCGGAAGCTCGCCAAGGGAAATCTCAGGCGATGATGTCGGGAAGCAGCCGGCTTTCGAGGCGGGCGATCTGATCCTTGAGCGCGAGCTTTCGCTTTTTAATACGCTGGATCTGGATCTGATTGTAGGGCGGGTTCTTGGTGATCCGCACGATGATGTCGTCGAGGTCGCGATGCTCGGTCTTGAGCTGCTCCAGTTGCCGTTTCAGCGTCCCAGTGTCAGCCATCGTGTTCCGAGTGGTTCGTGTAATCGGCCGCACTGTATCAAATATAAACCTGCTTATCCATGACACTCCGCTTGGGAAGGCATATGTTCTTGGTACGTTCCTGACGAGGGAGGTTACGGATATGGGGTGCAAGGTTGCATCGCGGG
>JAKZXM010000206.1:0-9999 GCA_047514975.1 Rhodospirillales bacterium | reverse complement strand
TCTCGGGATTGAGCGCGACGAGCTCGCATTGGCGCCGGAATCGCGCGCCTAAGCGTTCGGCGCCGCGAACCAGCGCCGGCGTCGCGATCGCCGGGTTGACCTTTCCTTCATGCGGACAGTGGGCGGCGCCGATCACGCGTTCGGAAAGATACGGCGCGATCGCGCGGACCTCGGCCGCCGTGATGACATCGACCTCGAGGCCTTGGGCGCGTTCGCGCTTCGTCTTCGCCTCGAGGAACCGCAATTCCGCCTCGGTTTCGGCCACCATGAGCCCGCCGCCGACCCGGAGCTCGACGTCGCAATCGAGCGCGGGCGCGAGTCGCTGCCAGGCCTTGACGCCCTCGGCGAAAACGGCGAGCGAACGGTCGATGGCGGTGACGGACGCCGGATCGGTCCGTTTGGCGCGCGTCGAT
This sequence comes from Rhodospirillales bacterium, assembly GCA_047514975.1. Lineage (GTDB taxonomy): Bacteria > Pseudomonadota > Alphaproteobacteria > Rhodospirillales > JASLLV01 > JASLLV01. The sequence continues at coordinate 9,586 of JAKZXM010000206.1, read as the reverse complement.
TCCATCTGGACGTGCAGGCTTCCGGCGTTCGATCCCGAGGCCTGGTGATTGACGTCATGGCGGTCGATGACCAGCACGTCGACGCCTTCTTGGGCCAGGAAATAGGCGACGCTGCAGCCCAGGATCCCGCCGCCGACGACCAGGACGTCGGTATCGAATGTCACGTCGACGCCCGTTCCCGAAATTGGCGCGTGCGCGTCCGTTGCGCGCGGGCCGGGCTTAGTCGTCCGGCGGCTTCCTGGCGATGGCGCTGATGGGGACCGGCTTGATCGGCGGTCTTGGGGCAAAGAACGAGAACTCCTCGATCTCGCTTTCCGTACTGCCTGACACCAAGTGCGCCATGACGGGGCCGCAGTAGCGGCCCTGGCAACGGCCCATGCCGGCGCGGGTCTGGCGCTTGACACCGCCGACGGTCGACGTGCCGCTCGCGAGCGCCTCGTTTATGGCGGCCCGCGACACCTCCTCGCATCGGCAGATCAGGGTGTTGTCGGCGGCCAGCTCGTCCATCAGGCGCGGCGTCTGATACATGGCCCACAAGGCCTCTTGGAAGCGCCGGTGGCTCACGAGCCTTCGACGCCTCGCCCCGAGCTCGGTCGCGATCGCCGGCGGAAGCTCGCGCTCCAGGTTGCGGGCGGCCGCGCAGCCGGCGATGAACCCTTCCTCGACCGCGGCGCGGGCGCCGCCCAGGCCGCCGGAGTCGCCGGCGACGAAGACGCCGGGAATGTTGGTCTCGCAATCCTCGTCCTTTTCGATGACCAGCGTCCCTTTATCGGCGTCGTAACGGTGCTTGCAGCCGAGCGGGCGCGAGACGTCCGCCGAAGGCTGAAAGCCGTATCCGACGCAAACGGCGTCGACCGCAAACTCGCGCCGGGTGCCTTCGATCAACTTGCCCGAGCGATCGATCCTTTGGACCGTGACCGATTCGACCCTGTCGGTGCCGTGGGCCTCGACGACAACGTGACGGTAGAGCATCGGCACGCCCGCCCGCTTGAGCCGCCACATGTAGCGCCAACCGTCGACGATGAGGTCGGGCGATTCGCTGAGCGCCGTCCAGGCCGCGGCGATGTCGCTCGGGTTGGGAAACTTCGCGGCCTCCGCCAGCGCCACGACCTCGACGCCCGCGCCCGCAAGCTCGTAAGCGACCTGAAGGTTGAGCGGCCCGTTCCCGGCCATGAGCAAGCGGCGTCCGGGCGCGACGCGGTACGAGCGCAACAGGGTCTGGGCGGCGCCGGTGGTCATGAAACCCGGAAGCGTCCAACCGGGGACCGGCAGGCCGCGTTCGTAGGCGCCGGTGGCGACCACGAGCTGCTTGGGCTCGAAGAGCTGCGAGAGGCCGTCGGCGAGAACGGCGATCTCCTGCGGCCCGAACGCGCCCCAAACCAGCGCCTCGCTGAACACCTTGACGCCCTGGGACCGGACCATCTCGATCAGGTCCCGGCCGGCGCGGAACTGCTTGTCCATCGCGCTCTCGCTGGCGAAGGAGTAGGCCTTGGACAACTGCTTGTAAAACTGGCCGCCGAGCGCCGCCCGCTCGTCGATGAGCATGACCTCGGCGCCCGCCGACGCGGCCGCATAGGCCGCCGACAGGCCGGCCGGCCCGCCGCCGATCACGAGCACGTCGGGCCTGTGCACCGGCATTTCGCCGCTCGGCGGCTCCGCGAGGTGCGGCACGTCCGGGCCCGGAATCGCGCCCGGGTACTTCTGGATTTCGATGCGCATGCCGGCGCGCACCCCCGTCATGCAGGCGCGGATATTCTGCTGGCCGTCGATGCTGACCAGGCATTCGTTGCACACCCCCATCCCGCAAAAGATGCCGCGCTTCGAGCCGTCCTTGGTCTCGCGAAGTCCGAGTTTGCCGGCCGCCGTCAGGCTTGCTGCGACCGTCTCGCCCGCGTACCCCTTTAACGTCTCTCCTTCGAATGTGAACTCGAGCTCTTCGGCGACAATCTGGATGCCGTCACCTATCACTCGCATTGGAATATGCTCCCAGGATTGAGGATATGCGTTGTTCGGTGGGAGGGAACGCCTCGAACCCCGCGTTCCGCGCGCCGCGACGAGGCTCGTCTTATCACGGAAGCGAAGGCGGAAACAAGCGCCGAGCCGGCCCTGGGAACGGCGGTCCCGAACGATGCCGCCCGGACGAGACCCGCGGTTGCGGCCCGTTACGAGGCGATGCCGGCAAGACGCGCGGGCGCCGGTGGTTCCGCCACATGCGAACCCTCGCCCGGCGACGGGAAGGAGTCGCCGAAAATACCGCGCCAATCGCCGAGCGCGGCGTCGCTTGCGTTCCGGCGCTCGGCCTCACAAGCGCGCCGCGCCGCCGCAAAGGCCGATCGCGCGGCTCCGAGCCAGGCGTCGCCGAGCCCGAGGCACTCGCTCGTTCCCGGGACCGCAAGCGCGCGGCCGTCCTGGTGACAGAGCCAGAAGAAGAAATCGCGCACCATCCAATCGTAGAACAAGAAGCCCCGGCGCTGGTAATTCCACGTTGCCACGAACTCGGGTACCAGAAGCTCGATCGCGAAGGCGCCGAGGGGCACGACGCGTGCACGGCGCCACGCCTTGAGCATGAGGATGAGGTGCGTGGCCTTGCCGCCGCCCGCTTCGTCGGCCGCTCGCAGGCGGTCGCGTTCGGCCCCGGGGTCGATGGTGCGCCACGCATGGGGCTCGTCGGCGTCGCTCGTACGGTAGCTGAGGCGCCGACCTTCGGCCGATCCCGGTTTCGCAAAGCAGGGCAGGACGTTTACCGCGAGATCGCGCCCGGTCCCGCCTTCGGCCAGCGCCTCGTTGGTGGTGACCGTGATCCATCCGTCGCCGCGGGCCGCGACGGCGGCGAAACGCGCTCCGGCGGCGTGCGCCAACTGGTCGGCCGTCCAGTCCGCGCGCGACGGGCCCGGAAACACGTACAGCATGTCGACGGCGGATGCGGGCCGGACGGCGGTTCCCTTGCCGTGCCCACCGGTCACGATGTAGTCGCTTTCGCCGGCATCGGGAAATCCGCCGGTAAGCAGGTTGTCGAGGGGACGGAAGCGGGCCCGCAGGCAGGCCGCGATCTCGGCCGCGGCGGCCCGGGCCTCGCGGCGTTCCGTTTCGGTCGGGCTCAACTCATCGATGAACCGGTCGAAGCGCCGGCTGACGTAGCGCCATTCGGGCGTCATCGCGGATCGTCTCACGCCGTCAGGACCTCAGATGGGAAAAAGTGGGCGTTTCCGGAGCGAAGCCCCGGAACGCGCCCCAAGTATCCCAGGGAGGATCTCGACAAACTCATCATGCTCACGAGCACCCGCTGGTGGCGCCGCAAGTCATGCACTTGAGACAAGTTCCATTTCGGACCAGCGTGAAGTTTCCGCACTCGGTGCACGAATCGCCCTCGTAGCCGCGCAGCTTGGCTTCCCGCGAGCTGTCGGAACGGACCAGCGTCGCCGCGCCGGCGCCGTCCGTGGCCGCTGGCGCGCCGAGCGATTCGAAGGCCTGGACATTCACCGAATGGCCGCTGGCGGCGAGCGAAGCCGGCTGGGCGCGATCCTGGGCGAGGGCCCCGGCCTGCGCCGTCTCGCGGCCGGCTTGCGTGCCGCCCTCGAACACCACGACATTGCTGCGGACGTAGCCGGTCGAGGCGTAGCGCAGCACCGTTGCCGCCATCACCTCGTCGTGTTCGGGCATGCCCTCCTCGTGGCCGCCGCCGAGCCCGTCGGGCGCCATGTTGTTGCCCTCGATGTGCGCAAGATCCATGCGCCCCAGATACGAAACCCCGAGCTCGCGGAAGATGTAGTCGAGGATCGACGTCGCCATCTTGATGGAATCGTTTCCTTCCACCATGCCGGCCGGCTCGAACCGCGTGAACGTGAACGCCTCGACGAATTCCTCGAGCGGAACCCCGTACTGGAGGCCAATCGAGATGGCGATCGCGAAGTTGTTCATCAGGCTGCGGAAAGCGGCGCCTTCCTTGTGCATGTCGATGAAGATCTCGCCAAGCACGCCGTCTTCGTATTCGCCCGTGTGCAGATAGACCTTGTGGCCGCCGACGATGGCCTTCTGGGCGTAGCCCTTGCGCCGCGGCGGCAGGCGCCGCCTTTTGACCGGCCGTTCGATGACCCGCTCGATGACCCGTTCGGCGAGCACGCTCGCGCGCTGGGTGGCCGGCAGTTCGACGATCTCGCCGGCCAGATCGCCGTCGTCATCGTCGAACAACGCGCCCTGAAGCGGTTGCGACAGCTTGCACCCGTCGCGATAGAGCGCGTTCGCCTTGAGACCCAGGCGCCACGACAGCATGTACGCGTCCTTGCAGTCCTCGACCGTCGCCGGGTTCGGCATGTTGATGGTCTTGGAAATGGCGCCCGAGACATAGGGCTGGGCCGCCGCCATCATGCGGATGTGGCTTTTCCACGACAGCGAGCGGGTGCCGATCCGCCCGCACGGGTTGGCGCAGTCGAAGATCTCGAGGTGCTCGGGCTTGAGATGCGGCGCGCCTTCCAGGGTCATTGCGCCGCACACGTAGGTGTTGGCCGCCTCCACCTGGCCTCGCGAGAAACCGAGGGTGTCCAGCATGTCGAAGCCCAAGTCGTCGAGCTTGGCGCCGCTGAGTCCGAGCCGCTCGGTGCAGAACGCCTCGCCCAGGGTCCACTTGTTGAACACGAAGCGAATGTCGAAGGCATCTTTCAGTGCCGCCTCGAGCCGTTCGAGGGCGTCAGGCGTGAAACCCTTCTCGGTCAACGTCGCGTGGTCGATCGCCGGCGAGCCCGCGAGGGTTCCGCGCCCGAGCGCGTATTCGACGATGTCGGCGACCTCGCTTTCGTCGTATCCCAGCCGCACAAGCGCCGCCGGCACCATGCGGTTGATGATCTTGAAGTATCCGCCGCCGGCGAGCTTCTTGAACTTGACCATGGCGAAATCGGGCTCGATGCCGGTGGTGTCGCAGTCCATGACGAGGCCGATGGTCCCCGTCGGCGCGATGACCGAGACCTGGGCGTTTCGAAAACCGTTCGCCTCGCCAAGAGAGACGGCCCGGTCCCACGCCGCGCGCGCGGCGTGGACGAGCGCCTGATCCGGACACGACCGCGCGTCCAGGGGAACCGGGGGAATCGACAGGCCTTCGTACCCTTCGCTCAGCCCCTGGGCCGCGCGACGGTGGTCGCGAATGACCCGCAGCATGGTTTCGCGGTTCGCGGCGAAGCCGGGGAACGCCCCGAGCGTGCCGGCCATCTCGGCCGATGTCGCGTAAGCGGTGGCGGTCATGAGCGCGGTGACCGCGGCGCAGGTGGCGCGCCCGGATTCGGAATCGTACGGAACTCCCGACGCCATCAGCAATCCGCCGAGGTTGGCGTAGCCGAGCCCGAGCGTCCGGTACGCGTACGAAAGCTCGGCGATCCGCGGCGACGGGAACTGCGCCATCAACACCGAAATCTCGAGGGTGATCGTCCACAGACGGACGGCGTGCTTGAACGCTTCGACGTCGAAGGAATCGTCGTCGCGGCGGAACGCGAGAAGATTGACCGACGCGAGGTTGCACGCCGTGTCGTCGAGGAACATGTACTCAGAACACGGATTCGAGGCCGTGATCCGGCCACCCGCCGGACATGTGTGCCACTCGTTGATGGTGGTGTCGAACTGTACCCCCGGATCGGCGCAGGCCCAGGCGGCGTAACCGATCTGTTCCCACAGCTCGCGCGCCCTGAGCCGTTTGTCGGTCGCCTGGTCGGTGCGCCGGATCAACTCCCAATCGCCGTCGTCTTTCACGGCCTCGAGGAACGCGTTGGAAAGCCGCACGCTGTTGTTGGAATTCTGGCCCGAGACCGTGCGATAGGATTCGGAATCCCAGTCGGTGTCGAAGACGGGAAAGTCGATGCTCGTGTAGCCCTGGCGCGCGAACTGAATGACGCGCTGGATGTAGTTCTCGGGGATCATGGAATTGCGCGCGGCCATGACGGCGGCCTTCAGGGCCTTGTTGCGCCGGGGATCGAAGCGGTGCGCGCCGTCGCCGTCCTGGCAGGCCGCGATCACCGCCGTCAGGTGTTTTTCGGCCATGCGCGAGCCCGCCACCAGGGCCGCCACCTTCTGCTCCTCGGCGACCTTCCAGTTGATGAAGGCTTCGATGTCGGGATGGTCCACGTCGACGACCACCATCTTGGCGGCGCGCCGCGTCGTTCCCCCCGACTTGATGGCGGCGGCCGCGCGATCGCCGATCTTGAGGAAGCTCATCAGACCCGACGACTGGCCGCCGCCCGAAAGCGGCTCGTTCTCGGAGCGCAACCGCGAGAAATTGGTCCCGGTGCCCGAGCCGTACTTGAAGATGCGCGCCTCGCGCACCCACAAGTCCATGATTCCGCCTTCGTTCACGAGATCGTCGTCGATGCTCTGGATGAAGCAGGCATGGGGCTGCGGGTGCTCGTAAGCCGACTTCGAGCGCACCAACTCGCCGGTCCGGAAATCGACGAAATGATGTCCCTGGGCCGGACCGTCGATGCCGTAGGCCCAGTGGAGCCCGGTGTTGAACCACTGGGGCGAGTTGGGGGCGCCCTTCTGGGTCGCGAGCATGTGGCGGGTCTCGTCGAAGTACGCCCGCGCGTCGTCCTCGGAATCGAAGTAGCCGCCCTTCCAACCCCAGTAGGTCCACGTGCCGGTAAGGCGCTCGAAGATCTGCTTGGCGCTGCTCTCGCCCCCGAAGCGTTCGGCCGCGGGCCGTTCGGCCAGGGCGTCCTCGTCCGCCACCCGCCGCCACAACCACGACGGGACGTCGTCTTCCGGAACGGGCTTCCGCGCGCTGGGAACGCCCGCCTTTCGGAAGTACTTCTGCGCCAGCACGTCGCAGGCGATCTGCGACCAGGACTCCGGAACCTCCACGGAATCGGCGCGGAACACCACCGATCCGTCGGGATTGCGAATTTCGCTCGTTCTGGTGACGAACTCGATGGCGGCGTACGGCGACGCGTCCAAATCCGTGAAATAGCGGTTGATCCGCATTTATCCCCCAACAGCCTTGTCGAAGCCGATATAAAGTCTCTAACTCAACGGCCTTTACTCAGAGCCATCGGCCTCGTTCTCGGCCCGCGGCCCCACGACGCGTCGTCCCCAGATACAACATTTCGTGGTCATGGACGCGCAAGACACAAAATGTAGCAAATAATGTGTTCGGCGCAACAATATTTTGTATTTTTTTCGAGGCAGCCCACAACATGTGGTGCGCCAAGGGGTTGGGCGCCGTCCTTGGCGCGGCGACTCAACTCCGGGGACCCTCGGATCGGCTCGAACGTCGCTTCGGCGTTGGATTTTGGACCGCCGCTTCCCATGTGGGGAATGTGGAACGCGGCGCATGGTGCTCCGGATCGCCGGCCGTGCGGCCGATGGTGATGAGGCGTCATTGAAGGCTCATCACCGAGCGGTTCAATTCGCCCCGATCCCTGGCTCGGGGTCCTGTCGCGCATTCCACCGGACTCGGGAACGGGCCGCCAAATATCCCCGTGCCGAAGGGAGAAAAAGCTCCCGTCCCGAAGGGAGGAAATGACCATGAATGCGTGGACCCGCAACGTCACGTCCGCGGCCCTGACGGCCGCGATGTCTGTGCTTGTCCCATTGGCCGCGTCGGCTCAATCGCTCGGAACGCCCCAAGGCCCCGTAATTCTCACGGTCTCGGGCGCGATCGCCCACACCAACGTCGACGGCGCGGCCCGTTTCGACCACGCCATGCTGGCGCGGATCGGCACGACCACCTTGAAGACCACGACGCCGTGGACGGAAGGTGTGATCACCTTCGAAGGGGTGCTCGCGCGCGATTTGATGGCCGCGGTCGGCGCCGCGGGCGAGAGCGTGCTGGCGGTCGCGCTCAACGACTATGAGAAGGAGATTCCCGCTTCCGATTTCGAGAACCGCGACGTGCTGGTGGCCTGGAGCCTCGACGGTCGGCGCATGCGGGTCCGCGACAAGGGGCCGCTTTGGATCATCTATCCGAAGAAGCGCGATGCCGAACCGCATAGCCTCGAGACCCGCAGCCGGATGGTCTGGCAGCTCCATGAACTGAGGGTCAAATGAGGCCGAAAACAATCCTAAGATCTTACTTCGGGCTGGCGGTCGCGGTCGTCGCCTTCTCGGCGAGCCTGGTTTGGGGCGTGCACCGTCTCGCCGTCCTGCAAGAGGACCATTTCGCCAACGAAAGCATGGCAAGTTGGGTCGCCACCCAGGCCGAGGTCGAATACCTGCGGTTCCTCGACGCTCTCGACCGATACGGAAACGGGGCGGCGGAGCCGAGCCGTGACGAGCTTCTTCTGCGCTTCGAGGTCTTCTGGAGCCGGCTTCCGCTGCTCGTTGAGGGCGAGGAATCGAAGCATCTCCGAGCCATCGAGTGGCTCGGCGACACCGTCGCGCGCGCGATCGCGTCGCTTGAAGCCGTCGAGCCCGATCTGCTTGCGTTGGAACGCGGCGACCGGGCCCGTGCCCAAGCCACCCGGGCCCAAATCGAGGGATTCGGCCCCCTGTTCCACCGTTTGACGAGAACCGCCCTGCTCGAGGTCAGGTTCGACGCCATGAGCGTCGGCATCAGAGAGGATTCGATTCTGGTGCTGGCGTCATTCGCATTCATTCAGTTGAGCGTCGGGTTCCTCATTGTCCTGTTGGTTCGCCAGATTCGCCGGAGCGCGCGTTATCGCGACGACAGCGAGCGCGCCCGCCGGACGCTCACCGAGGCGCTCGAGACCATGAACGAGGGATTCGTGGTTTTCGATCCGGACGAAAGGCTGGTGCTTTGCAACCGCGCCTATCGCGACCTTTTTCAGAAGATTGCCGAGGACGCGGTGCCCGGCACGACCTTCGAGGCGCTGGTGCGCCGCGCCGCCGTGGCCGGGCAGGTCGCCGACGCGCTAGGAAACGAGACCGCGTGGATCGAAAAAAGGCTTCGGCGCTTTCGCTCGCCCGCGCCACGGCCGACGGATGTTCTGCTGACCGACGGGCGCTAGGTCAGGAACCAGGAACGGCGCACGGCCGACGGCGGCACCGTCGGGCTGTACACCGACATCACCGAACCCACCCTCGCCCAGGCGGCGGTGCGCGAAAGCCGGCAACGGTTGGCCCACGCCCAGAGGATCGCAAGCCTGGGGAACTGGGAGTGGGACATCGCAACGGGGAAGCTCTGGTGGTCGGACGAGCACTACCGGATATTCGGTCTCGACCCGGAACAAGGCGAGCCGACTTACGAAACCTTCCTCGAGTCCGTTCACCCCGACGACCGCAAGGGGATGGAAGACGTGGTCGCGCGGACCCTCGCGGACCCATCTTCCACCAAGACGGACTTCCGTATCGTCCGTCCGGATGGAATCGAGCGGATCTGTCAAGGCCAGGCGGAAGCGGTGTTCGACGAATCCGGTCAACCCCACCGCGTCGTCGGTACGGTGCAGGACATCACCGAGCGCAAGCAGATCGAACGGGCGCTTCGCGAGCACGAGCGGTTCCTCGATTCCATCATCGAGAACATCCCCGACATGATCTTCGTGAAGGATGCACTGACGCTTCGGTATGTGCGCGTCAACAAGGCGGGCGAGGAACTGGTCGGTCATTCGCAGGACCACTTGATCGGAAAATCGGATCACGAGCTGTTCTCGCG
>JAKZXM010000205.1:0-10521 GCA_047514975.1 Rhodospirillales bacterium | reverse complement strand
CGGCAAGCGGCGCGCGGCCAAAGGCGCGTGCGCGCTGAGCCTCGACGACATCCTCGAGGGCGAAGTCTTCGCCCGGGGCGCCGGGCAAATGGCGATCGCGGTGCCGCCGCGGGTTCCGGACGCCGCCTTTGCCACGACCCTCGAGCGCTTGCGCGACGTCTTCGGGCGCAGGCTCTCTCTCGCCGCGCAGCATCTCTGTCGCGGCGACGACGCCCGGCGGCTGGCGGCGCTCGCCGATCTCGCCGAGAGCCGCCGGGTCCCGCTGGTGGCGACCAACGACGTGCACGCGCACATCCCCGAGCGACGGCCGCTCCACGATGCGCTCTGCTGCATCCGCGAGCACTGCACCATCTTCGAGGCGGGCTTTCGCCTGGCCGCCAACGCCGAGCGGCACTTGAAGCCGGCGGCCAAGATGGCGCGGCTCTTCCGCGCCCACCCGGCGGCTCTCGCACGTACCATGGAGATCGCCGAGGTGTGCGCCTTCGGCCTGGACGAGCTGCGCTACGAATATCCCGTCGATCCGGTGCCGGGTGGACGCACGCCGCAAGAAGAGCTGGCCCGCCTCGCCCGCGCCGGCGCCGCCGAGCGCTATCCCAAAGGCGTTCCCGCCAAGATCGCCGCCAAGATCGCCCACGAGCTCGCGCTCATCGGCCGGCTCGGCTATGCGCCCTACTTCCTGACCGTCCACGACATCGTCCGGTTCGCCCAAGGCCGGGGAATCCTGTGCCAGGGCCGGGGCTCGGCGGCCAACTCGGCGATCTGCTATTGCCTCGGCATCACGGCGGTCGATCCCAACCGCATCGATCTCTTGTTCGAGCGCTTCGTCAGCGCCGAGAGGGACGAGCCGCCGGACATCGACGTGGACTTCGAGCACGAGCGGCGCGAAGAGGTCATCCAGTACGTCTACGGAAAATATGGCCGCGAGCGCGCCGGCATGACCGCCACCACCATCACCTATCGGACCAAGAGCGCCATCCGCGAGGTCGGCAAGGCGATGGGGCTGAGCGAGGACGCGATCCTCGCGCTCCAGAGCGCGTCGTGGCGGCGCGCGCGCGAAGACGTCACGGACGCCCGCGTCCGCGAGGCGGGGCTGGATCCGGACGCGCGCACCGTGCGCCTGACCCGCGCCCTGGTCTCGGAGCTGGTCGGCTTCCCGCGGCATCTCTCGCAGCACACCGGCGGCATGGTGGTGACCCGGGGTCCCTTGTGCGAGGTGGTGCCCATCGAGAACGCGGCCATGGCGGACCGGACGGTCATCGAGTGGAACAAGGACGACCTCGACCAGCTTGGAGCCCTCAAGATCGATCTCCTCGGCCTCGGCATGCTGACGTGCGTGCGCAAGGCCTTCGCGCTGCTCGCGCGCCACCACGACCGCCCGCTTGCGCTCGCCACCGTGCCGGCCGAGGACCCAGCCGTCTACGAGATGCTGTGCCGAGCCGATTCGGTGGGCGTCTTCCAGGTCGAGAGCCGGGCGCAGATGAGCATGCTGCCGCGCCTCAAGCCCCGCAACTTCTACGACCTGGTGATCGAGGTGGCGATCGTTCGGCCCGGGCCCATCCAGGGCGACATGGTGCACCCGTACTTGCGCCGCCGCGCCGGCGCCGAAGTGGTGAACTATCCGTCCGAGGATCTGCGCCGGGTGCTGAGCAAGACCTTGGGCGTGCCGCTCTTCCAGGAGCAGGCCATGAAGATCGCCATCGTCGCCGCCGGCTTCACCCCGGCCGAGGCCGACAGCTTGCGCCGGGCCATGGCCAGCTTCCGCCGCTTCGGACAGATTCACGGCTTCGAGTCCCGTTTCATCGACGGCATGCTGGCGCGCGGCTACGCCCGCGACTTCGCCGAGCGCTACTTCAAGCAGATCGAGGGCTTCGCCGACTACGGCTTTCCGGAATCGCACGCCGCCAGCTTCGCGCTTCTGGTCTACGTCTCCGCCTGGCTGAAGCACCACTATCCGGCCGCCTTCGCCTGCGCGCTCCTGAACAGCCAGCCCATGGGCTTCTATGCGCCGGCCCAGATCGTCCGCGATTTGCGCGAGCACGGCGCCGAGGTGCGGCCCGTGGACGTGAACGCGAGCGATTGGGACTGCACCCTCGAGGCGGGCGACGGCGGGATCGCGCTGCGACTCGGCTTCCGCCAGGTCAAGGGGTTGGCGCGCGACGCCGCCGAGACCATCGTCCGGGCCCGGGGCGCGGGCTACCCGGCGCTCGCGCAACTGTGGCGGCGGACCCGGCTCGGCAAGGCGGCGCTCGCCACCCTGGCTGGGGCCGACGCCTTCTTATCGCTGGGCTTGAGCCGGCGTCAGGCCCTGTGGCGGGTCCGCGGCCTGAACGAGGACGCCCTGCCGCTGTTCGATGGCGGCGACGACGGGCAGATCGCGCGCGAGTCCGCCGTCGTCCTGCCGCCCATGGCCTTGGGCGAAGAAGTGGCCGAGGACTACCGCGCGGTGCGACTCTCGCTCCGGCGTCACCCCATGGCGTTCCTGCGCGACGATCTCGGGGCCAAAGGATACACGCGCGCGGCCGAACTCGCGCACATCGCCCACGGCCGGTCCGTCAAGGTTGCCGGCCTGGTGACTGCGCGCCAGCGCCCGGCGAGCGCCAACGGCGTCATCTTCGCCACCATCGAGGACGAGACCGGCGTCGCCAACCTGATCGTCTGGCCCGCCGTCTTCGAAAAGTTCCGCGGGCCCGTGCTGGGCGCCTCGGTCCTCGGCGTCGCCGGACGCGTGCAGCGCGAAGGCATCGTCATCCACGTGCTCGCCGAGAAGGTGCTCGATCTCACGGCCATGCTCGGGCACTTGGACGCCGCCGCCCGCCTCCCGGCCCGCGCAAAGGCGCGAACCTCGCTCCGGCTCGCTTCGCGCGACTTCCACTAGGTGTTTAGTCCCGGCATTTGATGGATTGGATCGCGTTTGACCTCGATAGTGTAGACCAGATTCACGCGCCCGCTGGATCGCCTCAGGCGAAACCGAGCGACCGCGATCTGGTCTAGAGTGGGCCGCGCTCCCGCGGGCGCTCGCATTCGATCGCAAAGATGTGAATTCCCGAAGCGGCATTACCACATAAGTGAGGTACACCGCGCCGGCGCACACCGAGGAGGGGACGGTGAACGCCCGGTCCGACCTGGTGAGCCGCAGCTCCCTGGGCCGCGAACGCAACGGAGAGGCCGTAAATCCATGACGGCCCTGACCGTCTCCCGCGACGGCGGACCCGCCGCTCGATTTGGGTGCAGGCTCTGCTGGCGCGTCGCGATCGCCATGATGTCGGTCGTCGTGGCCGTCGAAGCCGTCGTTCTCTATCCCTCGTACAAGGAGTTCGAGCACGATCTCCTGGCGCGCCTCGAGCACGTCGGCCGTTCGGTGGTCACCACCGCCTTCAGCCTGCACGGACATTCGAGCCCCCGCGATCTCATCACCCTTGGAACGATGCTGACGCAGATCACGCTGGTGCGCGGCGGCCACCTGTTCGACGCAAGCGGCAAAAAACGGGGCACGTTTGGCGAGGCGCCGACGTTGTCGGTCCCGACGGCCGGGGCCGAGGGCCCGCGAACGGCGCGAACCGAAGACGGCTCGCGCTACGACGTGTACCGGCCCGCGGGAACGGAAGCCCTTCCGTTCACGGTGATCGGTCGGCTGGATTCGGCATGGCTGGCGAGCGAGTTGAGCGCGTTCGTATGGAAGCTCGCCGGTCTGATCGCATTGGTCTCCGGCGTCGTAACGGCGGTGGCGATGATCGTGCTCAACCGCATGGTGCTGTCGCGCCTCTTGCGACTTCGCCGCCGGCTCCTGGCGACGGCCGACGCGCCCCAATATGCGGGCCGCCAAGCCATGCCGGTGGATGGAAACGACGAGCTGTCGGACGTGACGGCCGCATTCAACGAAATGCTCGCGCGGCTCGAGGCGAACCTCGAGCGAATCGAGCGCGACCAGCGCCTCCTTCGCGAGGCCCGGGACGAGGCGGTCCGCGCCAACCGCGCCAAATCGGCCTACCTCTCCAACATGAGCCATGATCTCAGGACCCCGATCAACGCGATCCTCGGCTTCGGCCAGCTCATCGAATACGACCCCTCCGAATCGCTCAGCACCAAGCAGCACGACCGGATCGAGCTCATCCTGCAAGCCGGCAACTATGTTTTGGCGTTGGTCGACGGGGTTCTCGACCTCGCCAAGATCGAGGCCGGCGAGGTGGACGTCGTCATGGAGGACATCGGGCCCGCGGCCGCGATCGCCGAATGCGTGACGCTGACACGCGGACTGGCGGAAAATAGCCGCATCCGCCTCCTCATGGGCGCGACGGATACCGCCCTTCCCGCCTTCCGGGCCGATCGTCAACTGTTCGCGCAGGTCCTGTTGAACCTTCTCTCGAACGGGATCAAGTACAACCGCGCGGGCGGATCCGTCACCCTCGAATGCAAGACGACCGACGCCGGCGCGCTTCGGTTCAGCGTCACCGATACGGGCGTCGGGATCCCGCTCGAGAATCAAAACGAGCTGTTCGTGCCGTTCAAGCGCCTGAACGTCGATTCGATCGCGGTTCCGGGAACCGGGCTCGGCCTCGCCATCAGCCGCCAACTGGTCGAGCGGATGGGGGATGGGGGGACGGATCGGATGCGAAAGCGTCCACGGCGAAGGCAGCACCTTCTGGGTCGAATTCGCGCCGGCCGAAGCGCCGCAGGCCAAGACACCCGCCGCGCCCGCCGATCGGACGACGGCCCGGATCGCCGTCTAATTCGCGGCGCCTTCGCGCCCTACGCTTCTCGTTCCCGCGTCACGACCTGCACCTCGGAATGGAGCGTGCGGTGCACCGGGCATTTGTCGGCGATCTCGATCAGCCGGGCGCGCTCGTCGGCGCTCAGCGCGCCGGTGAGCTCGATCTCGCGCTCGATTCGGTCGATACGGCCCTCGCGGGTCTCGCATTCGGCGCAATCGGCGGCGTGGATCTTGTCGTGGCGCAGCCGCACGCTCGCGCGCTCGAGGGCCATGTTCTTGCGCCCAGCATACATCCTGAGCGTCATGGTGGTGCACGCGCCGAGCGCCGCCGAGAGAAGCTCGTACGGGCTCGGGCCGGTATCGGCGCCGCCGGAGCTCGCCGGCTCGTCGGCCGTGAATTCATGGCGGCCGCCGAACGAGATCGCTTGCGTCAGGCCGCCGGGCACCGATTCGGCGACCACCACCTCGCCGGGCTCGGCTTGCGGCGGCGCGAAGGCCTCGCCCGCGGGCGCCGGCCCGAGGTAACGCTCGGCCCAGGCCGCTGTCACCCGGGCGACGTAGATCGCGTCCGCGTGCCTGGACAGAAGGTGGTCGGCGTCGTCCAGCGAAACGAAGCTCTTGGGATGCTTCGCCGCCTGGAAGATGCGGGCCGCATTGTCGATCCCGACGACCGAATCGCGGGGCGCGTGGAACACGAGCAGCGCCTTTCCCAGGCGTGCGATGTCGCCTTCGAGCTTGCGGGCCTCGATGTCTTCCAGGAATTGCTTTTTGATGCGGAAGGGTCTGCCCACCAACAAGACCTCAGCTTCGCGGCGCGCCTCGATCTCGGCGCGGGCGTCCGCCATGTGATGGGCGACGTGGGCGGGCTCCGCGGGCGCGCCGATGGTGACGACGGCCTCGGCCTCGGGCACGCGCGAGGCGGTGGCGAGCACCGCCGCGCCGCCGAGGCTGTGACCGATCAGAAGCTTCGGCGCGGCGTAACCGGCGCGCAGGAAATCCGCGGCCGCGACAAGGTCGCCGACGTTGGACGAGAAATTGGTGTTCGCGAATTCACCCTCGCTGCTGCCGAGGCCCGTGAAATCGAACCTGAGCACCGCGATCCCGTGCCCGGTCAGCGCGGCGGCGATCCGCGAGGCCGCGAAGATGTCCTTGGTGCAGGTGAAACAGTGGGCGAACAACGCATAACCAACGGGGTTTCCCGAGGGCGTGTCCAGCCGTGCCGCCAGCGCCTCGCCACCGGACCCGGCGAACGTGATCCGTTCGGTTTTCGCTGCCATCTCATCCTTCCCTCTCTCTCGTGCGCGTGCACAGTCTACCGCGCCGAGCGATGTCGGTCAGTCCGCTCGCCGGCATTTTCTTTCGGGCGCGCGCCCTTTTTCCGTACCGCACGCCGCACCTGAGAGGCGCGCGCGGGCCGACTCGACAAGAGATGCGCCTTCGACCACAAACAGCGCGCCGCCCGCGCCGATCCGCCATGGTGGAGCCTCCATGACCGAAGACGACGTCGAGATCATCGAAAAGACGACGCCCTTCAAGGGGTATTTCCAGATCGACCGCTATCGCCTGCGTCACCGGCTGTTTGCCGGAGGCTGGAGCGATTCGATGACGCGCGAAGTGTTCGAACGCGGACACGCCACCGCCGTCCTGCCCTATGACGCCGATCTCGACACCCTCGTGCTCATCGAGCAATTCCGAACCGGCGCGTTCGCGGCTATGCAATCAGCGCTGTGCGCCGGATATCACGAGCCCTGGCTGGTGGAATGCGTCGCCGGGATCATCGAAGAGGGCGAGACGCCGGAAGACGTGGCCTACCGCGAGACGATCGAGGAAACGGGGTGCCGGCTCAGTGACCTCGTTTCCGTGTGCCGTTACCTGGTGAGCCCCGGAGGCTCGTCGGAAACCGTGTTCGTGTTCTGTGGTCGCGTCGACGCATCGAACGCAGGCGGCATCCACGGTCTCGTCCACGAGAACGAAGACCTGCGCGTGCTCGCCGTGCCGCCTGCCGACGCCTTCGCGCTCCTCGATTCAGGGCGAATCGTCAACGCCATGACCGTCATCGCGCTTCAGTGGTTCCGGGCGAACCACGCCCGCCTGCGCGAGAGCTGGCGCACCCGCGCGGGGGTCTGAGGCGGGCCGCTTGATCGCTGGTGGGCCCGCCGTTAATCTTCGCGCCCGCCATCGCTTCCCCATCAGCCGCCCCTTCGAGAGCCCGCGCCATGGACGTTCGCGATGGATTTCTCGGGCTCATCGGCAACACGCCGATGATCCGCCTGGATGCGGCATCCGAGGCCACGGGTTGCGAGATCCTCGGCAAGGCCGAATTCCTCAATCCCGGAAGCTCGGTCAAGGATCGCGCCGCTCTTTACATCGTTCGCGACGCCGAGGAACGCGGCCTCTTGAAGCCCGGCGGGGTGATCGTCGAGGGCACCGCCGGGAACACCGGCATCGGGCTGGCGCTGGTCGGCAACGCGTGCGGCTACCGCACCGTCATCGTCATTCCCGACACGCAAAGCCAGGAAAAGAAGGACATGCTGCGCCTTTGCGGCGCCGACGTGCGTGAGGTGCCCGCCGTCCCTTACAAGGACCCGGAAAACTACGTCCACGTCTCGGGGCGTCTGGCCGAAGAGCTGGCCGCGACCGAGCCCGCCGGCGCGATCTGGGCCCAACAGTTCGACAACGTCGCCAACCGGCGCGCCCACTACGAGACCACGGGGCCCGAGATCTGGGAGCAAACGGGTGGCGCGGTCGACGGCTTCGTCTCAGCGGTCGGCACCGGGGGCACGCTGGCCGGCGTCGGCATGGCGCTCAAGGAGCGGAATCCCGCCGTCACCATCGCCCTTGCCGATCCCATGGGCGCCGCGCTGTACAACTACTACAAGCATGGCGAGCTGAAGGCGGAAGGAGACTCAATCAGCGAAGGGATCGGCCAGGGGCGGATCACGAAGAACCTCGAGGGCGCGCCCGTGGACGAAGCCTACCAGATACCGGACGCCGAAGCGCTGCCCATCGTCTTCGATCTCCTGCAAAACGAGGGGCTTTGCATGGGGGCCTCGACCGGCATCAACGTCGCCGGCGCCATCCGGCTCGCGCGCGCGCTTGGCCCCGGTCATGTCATCGTGACCATCCTCGCCGATTACGGCACCCGCTATCAGAGCAAGCTGTTCAACCCGGAATTCCTGCGCGAACGCGGCCTGCCCGTGCCGGAGTGGCTGGACTGACTTGACCCCTTTGCGAAAGCGGTCCCTTCGCGGCGACACCGCGCACCCCGATTCCGCCGCCCTCGTCGGCACGGACTGGCTGGCCGCCAATCTGGGGGCGGCGGAGCTTCGCGTGATCGACGCGAGCTTCTTCCTTCCCGCCATGAAGCGCGATGCGCGCGCCGAGTTCGCTGAGGCCCACATCCCCGGCGCGGTGTTCTTCGACATCGACGAGATTTGCGCGTCCGGGACCGAGCTTCCGCACATGGTGCCCAGCGCCGCCGAGTTTTCCGCGTGCGTTGAGGCGCTCGGGATCTGCTCGGGCGACCGGATCGTGGTCTACGACGCCAACGGCGGATTCATGGCGGCGGCGCGCGTCTGGTGGACGTTTCGCGCTTTCGGCGCGGACGACGTGGCGGTGCTCGACGGCGGTTTGCCGAAGTGGCTCGGCGAAGGACGCGAAACCGAAAGCGGAACCCGCACCCCGCCGCGCTGCGCATTCGCGGCGACGTTCCGCCCCCAACTGGTCCGATCCCGCGACCAAATTCTCGCCAATTTGGACGGCGGCCCCGAGCAGATGGTGGACGCGCGTTCGCGCGCCCGCTTCGAAGGCGCGGAAGACGAGCCCCGGCCGACGGCCAGGCGCGGACATGTGCCGGGAAGCCGCAACTTGCCGTTCAACGCGTTCTACGACCCGGACAACCACTTCCGCTTGCGCCCGGCCGAGCGGATCGCGGCCGCCTTCGCCGACGCGGGCGTCGATCCCGCGCGGCCCGTGGTCGCCACCTGCGGCTCGGGCGTGACCGCCGCGGTGATCGTCTTCGCACTCCACCTCCTCGGCTACGACGGCGCCGCCCTTTACGACGGCTCGTGGGCCGAGTGGGGCAACCGCGCGGACACCCCGGTCGAGACCTGATCGCGCGCGCCCGTCGGGTGCGGCGCGCAGCACGAAGAACGGCGCGCGCCCCGCCTGTGGGCCCAAGTTGCGCGCGCATGCGGCGCCCGCCATACTCGCGCGCATCGCGTCCGCCCGTTCGCAAGCGAGCCCACATGTGTGAGGCGCCCGAAACCAGACCCGCCGGCTGGACCGGCTGGATCGACGTTCCCGCCGCGCGTGCGGCGGCGTCGGGCGGCGCGTGGATCGACCTCTCCCACGTGCTCAACAAGGAAATGCCCAACTGGGACGAGGATCTGCAGCCCCACTTTCCCCGATCCCGATCCCTGCCCGCCGATCCCTTGAACCTGACCGAGATCCACATGTCGTGCCACGCGGGCACGCACGTGGACGCGCCCATCCACTTCCTCGCCGACGGACCCGCGTTCCACGAGATCCCCCTGGACAGGCTCTATGGAAGCGGGGTCGTGTGGCGGATCGAGCGCGGCGCCTGCGAGACCATCGAGGCGGCCGACTTCGAATCGCGGGAACCGGCGCTCGAGCCCGGCGACATGCTGCTCCTCGATACCGGCTGGGCGGATCGGCCGAACGAAGAGAACTACCCCAGCCACCCCTACCTCAGCGACGATGCGGCCCGTTGGCTCGTGGACCGCCGCGTCAAGCTTCTCGGCGTCGACTTCGGAAGCCCGGACGCGCCGCGCAACGCCGCCGTGCGCCACGGGTCGGCGGTGTTCGACTTCCCGGTCCACCATATCCTCTTGAGCCGCGGCGTCCTGATCGCCGAGAACCTGCGCAACGTCCGGGCGCTGGCCGGACAGCGCGTGGACTTGATTTTCCTGGCCCTCAACATCGAAGGCTCGGACGGCGCGCCCGCGCGGGTCGCCGCGCGGCCTGCCTCGTGAGCCGCAACCGGAAGGTCGAACGATGGAGTACGCGAACCCCGATGCGCTCGTCGGCACCGAATGGCTGGCCGCGCACCTAGGCGACGCGGGGTTGCGCGTCGTCGATGCCACTTGGTTCGGGCCCGGCGCCGGCGACGCGCGCCATGAATTCGAAAACGCGCATATCCCCGGCGCGGTGCATTTCGACATCGATGCCGTCGCCGACCGGTCGACCGACCTGCCGCATATGCTGCCCGATCCCGAAGCCTTCTCGCGCATGGTCGGCGCCTTTGGCATTGGCAATGACCACCGCATCGTCGTCTATGACGGCCAAGGCATGGTCACCGCGCCGCGCGTCTGGTGGACGTTTCGAGTGTTCGGCCATGACGACGTCGCGGTGCTGAACGGCGGCCTGCCCAAATGGCTGGCCGAGGGCCGCGCCACCGCGAGCGGCGGCGAAACCGCGCAAACGGCCGAATTCAACCCGCGCTGGCAGCCGGCGCTGGTGCGCGACGCGGCGGCGATGCGCGCCGCGATCGATAGCGGCGGCGAGCAGATCGTGGACGCCAGATCGCCCGGGCGCTTCAATGGCACCGAACCGGAGCCGCGCCCTGGCGTACGATCCGGCCACATGCCCGGCGCCCGCAACCTCCACTACGCCGAGCTGATCGATCCGGCGGCGCAGACACTGCGCCCGGCCGAGCAGCTGCGGAACGTCTTTTCGAACGCAGGCGTCGAACTGGCGCGGCCGATCGCAACGACCTGCGGCTCGGGCGTGACGGCCGCCATCCTGGCATTGGCGCTGCATCAACTGGGCCACGACCACTGGGCCGTCTATGA
>JAKZXM010000204.1:0-15616 GCA_047514975.1 Rhodospirillales bacterium | reverse complement strand
CGATCGCCGACATCACCCGCTGGCTCTCGGACGGAAGCCTTCGCAACGCCGTCGGCCAGCGGTTCCCGCTCGACCGGATCGCCGAGGCTCACCAAGCGGTCGAGAAAGGCTCGCTCGGCAACGTGGTCGTCGAAATCGGCGCGTGAGAGCGGCGCAGCCGCCGCAGCCGCCGCATTCGTGTTGGCGGCGGACGCCGATTACCATCTGCAACAAGCGAACCGACCAAGAATGAGGGCAGGCCGACCGGGCGGGAACGTGCGAACCGGCCGGGCCGGCGGCCCCGTGCAACGGAGCGGCTGAAAGTGAAAATACGAATTTCGCCGACGCTGGCCGTCGCCGCGATCGCGGCGTTCGGCGCCACCACCGGCGTCCTCGCCGACGAGGTTTCGATCTCGTCATTCTTCGGCGAGTACGTGGGCCAATCCATCACGTCGACCGATGAGGGACTGAGCGTCCGCGACCTGAGCGTCGAGATCAAGAAAAGGAAGGACGGCTTCAACATTGAATGGACGACGATCACCGTCAACGTCGACGGCAAGAACAAGCGCAAGTCCTACGACATCAACTTCCGCTCGACGCCGAGAGACGACATCTACGCCTCCGAGATGCGCCGCGACAAGTTCGGCGGCCAGGTCCCCCTCAACCCGCTCAAAGGGGATCCCTACGTCTGGGCGCGCCAGGAAGGCAAAACGCTTACGGTGTACGCGATGGTTATCACCGAGGACGGCTCGTACGAGATGCAGCAGTACGACCGCACGCTCACCGAAGACGGCCTCGACCTCGCGTTCTCGCGCATCCGCGACGGCGGACAGATGAAGCTCATCAAGGGAACGCTGAAGCGGGTCGGCGATTAGACCCGGCCGTGGCCGCCCGCGATAGCCGGCGGCGATCCGGCGGGCGCGATTTGGTCTTGGCGCCTACCAGTCGTTACGCAACTCGCGCAACTTGAGGAAGACGGTCTTCGTATCGGGGTCGTCGGGCAACGCCGGGAATGCCTCGCGCAGCCTGGCGATGACCGTTGGGCTGCTGAGCCGGAAGAACGTGTTGATCTCCATCTCTTGGGCCAGGGTCGAGACCAGCGCATGGTTGGTGTCCTGATTCTCGACCTCGGCGAGCATCTGGGCCGCCTTCGCGTTGTCGGGCTCGCGGTCGAGGGTGAAGCCCAGGTTGTTCACGATGTAATCGTGGCCCGGGTAGATCAGGGTGTCGGCCCCCAGTCGGGCGAGCTGGTCCGCGAACGTCGCGTAGAGTTCGTCCGGATGGCCGCCGTTGTGGCAGTTGCCGGCGCCGGCGTTGAACAGCGTGTCGCCGCAGAAAAGCGCCGGGCGGTCCGTCCGCGACAAGAGGCAGACGTGGCTCATGGTGTGGCCGGGCGTATCGAGCACCTCGAGCTCCACCGTACGGCCCACCCGCACCACGTCGCCGGCGGAAAGACCGCGGTCGATCCCCGCAATCGTGTCCTTGGCGTTGGCGTGGGCGAGCAGCTTCGCGGCCGTCGCGGCGATCATCGCGGCGTTGCCGCCGGTATGGTCGCGGTGCTCGTGGGTGTTCAGCACCTGGGTGACGTTCCAGCCCTTGGCCCGGGCGGCGGCCAGGCATTTCTCGTGCTCCAAGGGGTCCACCGCCAGCGCCTCGCCGGTCTCGGCACACGCGATCAGGTAGTTGAAGTTGCGATACGCGTTCGCGGTCCAAATCTGTTCGACGATCACGGCCTTCTCTCCCACGGCATCGGCGCGATGAGTGTGTTGTAGCGTTTCCCTCGCCCGATTCCCACAGCACAGCGCCGCGCCCCGGAACGCGCGTCGATTCCTCTTGTGCGCGGGTTCAAGGCTGTCTAAGTGTTTTTCGACCGTTCGTCTCCCGGTCGCACCATTGGACGAGGAGGCCCGCCGTGCCCGCAATTGGAAACGACAGCCTGGGGACTCGCCGGACCCTCGAGGTCGCCGGCGAGCGATACGACTACTTCAGCCTCGCCGCCGCCGCGGACGCGGGCTTGGGCGACGTCGCGCGCCTGCCCTATTCGCTGAAGGTCTTGTTCGAGAACCTGCTGCGGTGCGAGGACGGCCGCACCGTGACCGCCGAAGACATCCGGGCGCTGGCCGAGTGGCCGCGCGAGGGACACGCGAACCGCGAGATCGCCTTCCGTCCCGCCCGCGTCCTGATGCAGGACTTCACCGGCGTTCCGGCGGTGGTAGACTTGGCCGCCATGCGCCAGGCGGTGGCCGACCGGGGCACCGATCCCAAGGTGATCAACCCCTTGTCCCCGGTCGATCTGGTGATCGACCACTCGGTCATGGTGGACAGCTTCGGACACGCCGATTCGTTCAACCGCAACGTGGAGATGGAGTTCCGGCGGAACGGCGAGCGCTACGCGTTCCTGCGCTGGGGACAGACCGCCTTCGACAACTTCCGGGTCGTGCCTCCGGGCACCGGCATCTGCCACCAGGTCAACCT
Source organism: Rhodospirillales bacterium (assembly GCA_047514975.1). GTDB lineage: Bacteria > Pseudomonadota > Alphaproteobacteria > Rhodospirillales > JASLLV01 > JASLLV01. The sequence goes on along the minus strand of JAKZXM010000204.1, from coordinate 13,162 downwards.
CGAATCCCTGGCCCAGACCGTGTGGACGGCCGCCGACGACGGGGTGACCCTGGCCTATCCCGACACCGTCGTCGGCACCGACAGCCACACGACCATGGTCAACGGTCTCGCGGTCCTGGGGTGGGGCGTCGGCGGCATCGAGGCCGAGGCCGTCATGCTCGGACAGCCCATCTCCATGCTGATCCCCGAGGTGGTGGGGCTGCGGCTCACGGGCGCGCTTCGCGAAGGGACGACGGCGACCGATCTGGTTCTCACGGTGACCGAGATGCTGCGCGGCCACGGGGTCGTGGGCAAGTTCGTGGAGTTCTTCGGCGACGGCCTGGAGACCCTCTCGCTCGCCGACCGCGCGACGATCGCCAACATGGCGCCCGAGTACGGGGCCACCTGCGGGATCTTCCCCATCGACGCCGAGACGCTGCGCTACCTCCGCTTTACCGGCCGCGACAACGTGGCCCTGGTCGAGGCCTACGCCAAGGCCCAGGGCATGTGGCGCGGCGACGCCGACGCCGAGCCCGTGTTCACCGAGACCCTGGAGCTCGATCTCTCCTCCGTGGAACCGTCCCTTGCCGGCCCCAAGCGTCCCCAGGATCGCGTTCCCCTTTCCGGGCTTTCGGCCAGCATGGGCGACGTGCTGGGCGAGATGGGCGCGGGATCGCCGACGCCTGTCGAAGGCATGGACCACGCGCTTCAAGGCGGCGACGTGGTGATCGCCGCGATCACGAGCTGCACCAACACCTCCAACCCGTCGGTGCTGGTCGCCGCGGGACTCGTGGCCAAGAAAGCCCGCGAGAAGGGCCTTGGGGTCAAGCCCTGGGTCAAGACCTCGCTCGCGCCCGGAAGCCAGGTGGTCACGGACTATCTGGAAGCGGCGGGATTGCAGGAGCATCTCGACGCGCTCGGCTTCGAGCTGGTGGGTTACGGCTGCACCACCTGCATCGGCAATTCGGGGCCCCTGCCGGCGCCGGTGGCGGCGGCCATCGAGTCGGGCGACCTCGCCGTCGGCGCGGTCCTTTCCGGCAACCGCAATTTCGAAGGCCGCGTGCACCCGCAAACCAAGCTCAATTACCTCGCCTCGCCGCCGCTGGTGGTCGCGTTCGCGCTCGCCGGCTCGCTCAAGGTGGACCTGCTCAACGAGCCCCTCGGCGTGGGCGCCGACGGAAACGCAGTCACCCTCAAGGACGTCTGGCCCACCAACCAGGAGATCCGCGAGACCGTCGAGCGGGTGCTGACGCCCGAGATGTTCCGCGATCGCTATGGGGACGTTTTCACCGGACCGGAGGCCTGGCAGGCGATCGAGACCGCCGAGGGCCTGACCTATAACTGGGACGCGGATTCGACCTACGTCCGCCACCCGCCGTTTTTCGATTCCGGGGCGGCGGCGGTGCTCACTACCGACGTGATCGGGGCCCGGCCGCTCGCCATCCTCGGCGATTCGGTGACCACCGACCACATCTCGCCCGCCGGATCGATCCAGAAGGAGAGCCCGGCCGGCGCGTATTTGATGGAGCACGGGATCGAGCCCCGCGACTTCAACTCGTACGGGTCGCGACGCGGCAACCACGAGGTGATGATGCGGGGCACCTTCGCCAACATCCGCATCCGCAACGAGATGGCGCCGGGAACCGAGGGCGGCGTGACCCGGCACCTGCCCTCGGGCGCAATCTTGCCCATTTACGACGCCGCCATGCGCTACGAGGCGGAAGGCACGCCGCTGGTGGTGATCGGGGGCAAGGAATACGGCTCGGGCTCGTCGCGTGACTGGGCCGCCAAGGGCACGCGGCTCTTGGGCGTGCGCGCCGTGATCGTCGAGAGCTTCGAGCGCATCCACCGCTCGAATCTCGTCGGCATGGGGGTGCTGGCGCTTGAGTTCACGAACGGCGAGACCCGCGCAACCCTCGGACTGGACGGCACGGAGACGTTCGACGTCACCGGCCTCGAAGGCGGCATCAAGCCGCGCATGGAGCTGCGGCTCGGGATCGGGCGCGCGAACGGAGACCGCGACGAGACCCGGCTTCTGTGCCGCATCGACACCGTCGACGAGGTCGAATACTTCAAGAGCGGCGGCATCCTTCAGTACGTGCTCAATAATCTGACCGCGAAAGCGGCCTGAACCGCACCATCACCGCGCCAAAGCGGAAGACGTTGATCGCCGCGCTCGGCGTGGCGGTCGTAGTCGTCCACGGCCCGGCCACCGGCCCGGGCGCTCGTCCGTGCAGGCAAGATCGTCGGCCATCCGCGAGAAGGTCGGGGCCGGGTCGGCGCCCATCCATGGTCGGCCGCGCGAGATCGGGCATTGACTTGCGACAATGCCACGGTCAGCCTCGATCTGACAGTCTTACATGGCGCCTCGTCATGGGGCTTCGGGTCTCGGGCGTTCGCGCGACGGTGCATCGATGCAGACACCGCTTCAAGTCGTCTTCAACGGCCTCGACCACTCCGACGCGCTGGAAGAGCATATCCACGACAGCGTCGAAAAACTGGAGCACTACAGCGACGACATCATCGCCTGCCGCGTGGTCGTCGAGCGGCGCCATCACAGCCATCGCAAGGGCAACCTGTTCCACGTCCGTGTCGAGCTCAGCCTTCCCAAGCGCCAGCTCGTCGTGAATCGCGAACCCCAGGACCGGCACGCGCACGAAGACGTGCTGGTGGCACTTCGAGACGCGTTCAACGCGGCCAGGCGACGGCTCAAGCGCCGCGTCCAGAGACGGCGCGGAAAGGTCAAGAGCCACGATTCGCCGCCGCACGGCCGTATCGCCAGGCTGTTTCCGAACGAGGACTTCGGCTTCATCGCCGCCTCCGACGGCCAGGAGATTTACTTCCATCGAAACAGCGTCGTCGAAGGATCCTTCGATGCGCTCGACGTGGGCAGCGAGGTCCGCTACACCGAATCGACGGGGGACGAGGGGCCGCAGGCGAGCACCGTCAAGCCGATCGGCAAGCACCACATCGTCTCGTAGTCGACGTCGGCGTCGTCGCGAACGACGCGGCGAGATACGGGTGACGACGGCCATGCCATCCATGACCGAGGCGGAGCTGGCGCGCGAACGTGCGCGCATGGTCGAAGAGATCGAGGCCGAGATGCGCGATACCCGGAAGTGGACCGGCCGCGACCGGCTGTCGCCGCGCGTGATCACGGCCATGGCGAAGATCCCGCGCCACCGCTTCCTGGCGCCCGAAGACGTCACCCATGCGTACCTCAACCGGCCCTGGACCATCGGCTTCGGCCAGACCATCTCGCAGCCTTATATCGTCGCGCTGATGACGGAGTTGCTGGACATCGAACCGGACGACCGCGTCCTCGAGATCGGGACCGGCTCGGGTTACCAGACCGCCGTTCTGGCCGAGATCGCGTTCCGGGTCTATTCGATCGAGACGGTCGAAACGCTGGCCGAGCGCTCCCGCACACTCTTGGCCGAGCTCGGCTACCGGACGATCCACGTGCGCGCCGGCGACGGCCACGAAGGGTGGCCGGAGCTTGCGCCCTTCGACGCCGTCATCGTGACCGCGGCGGCCGAAAGGGTGCCGCCGGCGCTGGTCGCCCAGCTCGGGCCCGGCGGCCGTCTGGTCATTCCCGTCGGACGCGTGTACGAAAGCCAGACCCTCATTCGCGCAGTCAAGAACGACGACGGCACGCTCGCGAGCGAGAACGTCCTTCCGGTCGCGTTCGTTCCGATGGTGTCGATTCGGGAAAAACCGCGCTGATCCAAATCTGGTTTGCGCACCTGGGCGCTTGAACCCGGGCGGGCGAAACGCGATCCTAGGGCCATGCAGATTCGCACCCGCGCCGATCGACTGATAGCCGTCCTCGGCCCCACCAACACCGGCAAGACCCATCTGGCGCTGGAGCGCATGCTCGGCCATGCGAGCGGCATGATCGGGTTTCCCCTGCGCTTGCTGGCGCGCGAGAATTACGACCGGGCGGCGCGCATCAAGCCCAAGGGGCAAGTCGCCTTGATCACCGGCGAGGAGAAGATCGTCCCGCCCGGCGCCAGGTACTTCCTGTGCACGGTCGAGGCGATGCCGCTCAGCCGGCCGGTCTCGTTCCTCGGCATCGACGAGGTGCAGATGTGCGCGGATCCGGACCGCGGCCACGTGTTCACGGACCGGCTTTTGAACGCGCGCGGAGAGCACGAGACCATGTTCATGGGAGCGGACACCATCCGTCCCTTGATCCGAAATCTGCTTCCGGATGTCGAGTTCCTCTCGCGGCCGCGGTTCTCGAGCCTTCGCTACGCGGGCGAGCGCAAGGTCACGCGGCTGGCGCCCCGAAGCGCCGTGGTCGTGTTTTCGGCGGCGGACGTCTACGCCATCGCCGAGCTTCTTCGCCGCCAGCGCGGCGGCGCGGCGGTGGTGCTCGGCGCCCTGAGTCCACGCACCCGCAACGCCCAGGTCGCCATGTACCAAGCCGGCGACGTGGACTACATGGTCGCCACCGACGCCATCGGCATGGGCCTGAACATGGACGTGGACCACGTGGCGTTCGCGGGCACGCGCAAGTTCGACGGCCGGGGTCCGCGGCTGCTCACCGCCGCCGAGCTCGGCCAGATCGCCGGTCGCTCGGGCCGACACATGAACGACGGCACCTTCGGGACCACGGGGGATATCGGCCCGCTCGACGCCGAGGCCGTCAAGCGCATCGAGAACCACCGCTTCGAGCCGCTGCGGTCCCTGTTCTGGCGTAACGAGCGGCTGCGGTTCACCTCGCTCGGCGCCTTGACCGCCAGCCTCGCCGAACGGCCTCCGGACCGCCCGCTGATCCGGGCGCGCGAGGCCGAGGACGAACGCGCGCTCGGCGATCTCGTCCGTGATCCGGACATCGCCAAGCGCGCCAACGGCCCCGAGGCGGTGCGGCTTTTGTGGGAGGTGTGCCGGATCCCCGACTTCGGCAAGACCGCGACGGACGGTCATGCGCGGCTGCTCGCACGAATCTTCCGCAACCTCGTGGGTAGCGCCGGCGCCGGCGCCGGTCGGCTGCCGCCGGACTGGGTCGCCGCCCACGTCAGCCGCCTCGAGCGCACCGACGGCGACATCGAGACGTTGGTCCAGCGCATCGCGAACATTCGCACCTGGACCTACGTTTCGTACCGCGCCGAGTGGCTCGACGACGCGGACCACTGGCGCGAGCGCACCCGGGCGGTCGAGGACCGGCTTTCCGACGCCCTTCACGCGCGGCTAACCCAGCGTTTCGTCGATCGCCGCACCTCGGTTCTGGTGCGCCGCATGAAGGACCGAGGCGCGCTCGCCGCGGCAGTGGACGCGAGCGGAGACGTCCACGTCGAAGGCGAGTTCGTGGGCCGGATCGAGGGGTTCCAATTCTTCCCCGATCCCGACGCCCGCGACGGGCTTGCCGCGCGCGCGGTACGCAACGCCGCCCGCCGGGCGCTGGGCGCCGAGATCGCCACACGGCTCCAGCGCTTGGAATCGGCGGCGCCGGAGACCCTTTCGCTCGACGAACGCGACCGCGTCACGTGGGAGGGACATACGGTAGCGCGCCTCGTCGCCGGAACGGACGCGCTTCGGCCCGCGCTCGAAGCACTCGTCAACGGCGTGGCCGATTCACTGGCGCTGGAGCGAATTCGAAAACGCGCCGCGGCGTGGTTCGAAGGCTACCTGTCCGACCGATTGGCGCCGTTGTTCCGGGTCCGCGACGCGGCCATGTCCGGCCCGGCCCGCGGCATCGCCTATCAGATCGTGGAATCGCTCGGCTCGGTGCCGCGGCGTCGCGTGACCCGGCTGATCGGCGCCTTGGGGCGCGACGACCGCAAGGCGTTCCGGGCCATCGACGTCCGGTTGGGCCGGGAAAGCGTGTTCGTGCCCGCCCTCGTCCGACCCGGCGCCGTCGAGACCCGGGCGCTGTTGTGGCGCGTCCACGCCAACGTGGAAGGCCCCGCCCCGCCGCCACCGGGGCGGGTGACGGTGCCGCTGGGTGACGGCGTACCGAATAATTTCTACGAATCGATCGGATACCGAGTGCTGGGACCGGTCGCGGTCCGGGTCGATATGCTGGAACGGTTGGCGGCCAGGGCCTGGACGCTTTCCCGAGGCGGCCTGTTCGCGGCCGCGCCCGAGCTTCTGTCCAGCGCCGGCTGCGGGATCGACCAAATGGCGGGAATCCTGATCGCGCTTGGATACCGCGAGGTCCGCGTCGACGGCGATCGCCGCTTCATCCGCGCGAGCCGGCGCAAGCCGGACGGGCGGCGCAAGCACGGCGATCGGCGGCCGGCCATGTCGGAATCGCCGTTCCAAATCCTTCGCGCCCTCAGCCCGGGAAAATGACCGCGCCCTCGCAGCGCCTCGACCGCTGGCTTTGGTGCGCGCGCTTCTTCAAGAGCCGCTCACGGGCCGCCCGATTCTGTTCGTCGGGTCGGTTGCGCGTCAACGCAACGCCCACGGCCAAGGCCCATTATTCGGTCCGAATCGGCGACGTGTTGACCTTTCCCTTAGGTCAGTGCGTGTACGTGATCCGGGTCGGCGCCATGGCCCGGCGCCGCGGACCGGCGTCCGAGGCCCGCAGCCTTTACGAATCGCTCGAGGCGGCGGGCACGGGCTCGGGGGCTGTGGGCGGCTGCGCCCGCGATCCGTGATGCGATCCGTGACGCGCCCGGCGAAACGCCCGAAAAGCCACAAGTTTCCAAGGGTTGAACGCGGCTCGGGCGTTGTGATAGGCAAGGCCATGTTCGTGCGCTTGGTATCGATCTTCCGCGGCGAAGACGCCCGCCGAGTGGCGGGAGCCGCCGGAGGCCCCGACGAACTTCAAAGGGCCGTCGCCGCGCTTCTCGTGGAAGCGGCGGCCATGGACGGAAACGTCGACGATGCGGAACGGAACATCATCGAAGAGTTGCTGGCCCGTCATTTCGACCTCGATGAGGACGCGGTGCGGGCGCTCGTCGAGATGGGCGTTCAGGCCACGGACCATTCCGTTCAGCTTTACTCCTTCACACGCGCGGTCAAGGAGCGGCTCACGCACGAGGATCGGGTCCGGGTGATCGAGATGCTTTGGACCGTGGCCTACGCCGACGGCGAGCTCCACGACTACGAGGCCGCGCTCGTGCGCCGCGTGGCCGGATTGATCTACGTGCCCGATCGCGAAAGTGGGGCGGCACGCCAACGGGCGCTCGGCCGGCTGGGACTCGCGGCCGTCCTCGGCGACTGAGCGCCGCCGCACGCGCGGCAATCGCCCCAGGGAACGGGTAACGGAGACAGAAACGGGTAACGGAGACAGAGATGACTTACGTTGTCATTGAAAGTTGCATTCGGTGCAAGCTGATGGACTGCATCGAGGTCTGTCCGGTCGATTGCTTCTACGTAGGCGAAAACATGCTCGTCATCCACCCGGACGAATGCATCGATTGCGGGGTTTGCGAACCCGAATGCCCGGTCGAAGCCATCGTCCCCGATACCGAGCCGAACCTGGAGAAGTGGCTGACACTCAACCAAGAATATTCGGAGAAATGGCCGAACATCACGCGCAAGGGCGAACCGCCGGCCGACGCCGACGAATGGCGCGAGGTGACGGACAAGTTCAGCCACTTCAGTCCCAATCCGGGAGAGGGAAGCTGACACGGATTCAAGGGTTTCGGAGATTTCGCCGAGGCGCGGCCGAAAGACGGCACGTAGGATTTTGATCCTCCTGTCTTTTGTCGGAATTTCGTGATACAGTGTTCGGTGTCGGTTCATCGTGGCCGGCCAATACCGGCTGAATTCGTGGTTGCGGGACGGGGACCGAGGCAACCAGGACAATTCGAGAGGAACCGCTCCGCACCACCGGTGCCGGAAGCGTGTCGCCTCGGCAAGACATCAAACCAAAGCGCGACGTACTGAAGGGGTTCAGGGTGGGGAAGAAGACGAAGACGCCCAAGAGAAATGGTTTCGTACACGGGGTCGGCGATTACGTCGTCTACCCGACCCACGGGGTGGGCAAGGTTCTCGGGATCGAGAAGCGCGAGATCGTCGGCCAGGAGCTGCAGCTTTTCATGATTTCGTTCCACCGCGACCGGATGACGCTTCAGGTTCCGGTGAACAAGGCCGACACGTCGGGCCTGCGTAAGCTCAGCAGCCGCAAGATCATGGACAACGCGCTGAGCACGTTGAAGGGCCGCGCCCGCGTCAAACGCACCATGTGGAGCCGGCGCGCCCAGGAGTACGAGGCCAAGATCAATTCTGGCGATCCCATCTCCATCGCCGAGGTCGTTCGCGACCTGCACCGGAGCGCAGGCCAGCCCGATCAATCCTTCAGCGAGCGCCAGATCTACGAATCGGCTCGTGATCGTCTGGCGAGCGAGCTGGCGGCCGTCGAGAAGCTCGACATGGATACCGCGACCGAGAAGCTGGTGGGGCTTTTGGAAGCGGCCTGAGACGGCCTCGGCACGTTCGTCTGCGAAGCCGCGACATCCGTGCCGGGATTGCGCGCCGTTCCCTGGGACCGAGGTAAATAGGGGCCCGCGCGCGTGTCGGACGATCAGAAATTTGCGATTCTCCGCCCCGCCGAGCGCTCTTGGGCCGTCGCCGCCGTCCACGGCGAGGCGGCCCGGCTCCGCGAACTGCACAGCCACCTCGGCCAACGGTTCAGGCCGGGCGACAATCTGATCTATCTCGGTAACCTGCTTGGGTGCGGCGCCCACGTCGCCGAGACCGTGGACGAAGCGCTTTCGTTCCGCGGCGCGATGCTGGCCCGGCCCGGCGTTTTCGCCGCCGACATCCAGTTCCTGCGCGGCGCGCAGGAGGAGATGTGGCACAAGCTCCTGCAGATCCAGTTCGCGCGCAACCCTACCGAGGTCCTTCACTGGATGTCGGACCAAGGAATTGGCGCCACGCTCGCGGCGTACGGCGGAAAGATCGAAGACGGGCTCGACGCCGGTAAGCGGGGCGCCGTGGCGCTGACCGCATGGACATCGGCGCTCCGCGCCGCCATGCGCGGGCGCGAAGGCCACAACGCGTTCATGAGCGCGCTGCGCCGGGCCGCGTTCACCGCCGATGACACGCTTTTGTTCGTTCACGCTGGCATCGACCCCGACCGACCGCTGTCCGAGCAGGCGGACAGCTTCTGGTGGGGCGGCTACGACTTCGAGCGCGCCGATTTTCGCTACGGCGCGTACAAGCGGATCGTCCGCGGCTTCGATTCCCGCCATCGCGGGGTCGAGATCGGTTCCCTGACCGCCACCATCGACGGCAGTTGCGGTTTCGGCGGGCCGCTCGCCGCCGCGTGCTTCGGTGCCGGCGGAGAAGTGATCGAGATGATCGAGGCGTGAATCCTGCGTCGCGCATCGAGATTCGCTCGGGCGGCCAGACCGGGGTCGACCGCGCGGCGCTGGACGCCGCCATTGATGCCGGCATCCCCTGCGGCGGATGGTGTCCGGCCGGGCGCCGGGCCGAGGACGGCCCGATCCCGGCGCGCTATGCGCTCGACGAGACCGAAAGTTGCGACTACGCCGAGCGCACCCGTCTCAACGTCCGCGATTCGGACGCGACCCTGATCGTCACCCGCGGTCCGCCGACCGGCGGAACCGCCATGACCGAGGACTTCGCCCACGAGATGGGCCGAGCGCGCCAAATCGTAGATCTGTCGGCCGCGGGGTTCGACCCCGATCGAAGCGTCGACGAGGTCTTCGGCTGGATCGCCGAACGCGGGGTCTCGATCCTCAACGTGGCGGGGCCCCGCGAGAGCACCATCCCCGGAATCTACGGCGCCGCGCGGCCCTTCCTGGACCGCTTGCTCGCACGCCTGGCGGACGCCGCCTAAGACATTTCGGTTTTCGTGGAATCGCCGCCTTAACGGGGACCGCGGGAGCCGCCGCCCGTCACCAGCTTGACCTGCGCGCCGGGTGTCAAGGGCGCGCCGCGCGCAAGCCCGTTCAGGGTCTCGAAGCGCTCGATGCGGAAGCGGGCGAACGGCATGCGCTGGGCGAGCGAGGCCGTGGAATCGCCGGGATTCACGGTTATGACGCTGATTCGCATCGCTTCGATCGCGGCCGCCTCGTCCGCCGACAGCCTGCGAAAGCTGTAGGTGGTCCGCCGGAGGCGCACGGATTCGCGCGCCGTCACCCTCGGCGGGGTCAGGAGCGTGAATCGATAGATGCGATTGGTCCGCTCGCGGATCGCGATCAGGCGGACGTCGAATTCTCCGCTGCGGCCGCGGGCGGAGCCGGTGATGGTGGCCGCCTCCATGCCGTTCACGGTCAACCGTTCAACCGGCCCCTGCAGCTCCCCGCCCCACTCGCCGCCGACATAGGACGCGAGATCGCGCACCGCGCGCGTCTTTTCGTCACTCAACATGTCGAACACGATCGCAGCGCCGTTCGCGTGGCGGGCCACGACGCGCTCGGGGCCGTTGACGAGGGCGTAGCCCTCGGGCACCTCGAAGCGGACCCTCAATTCGGGATGCACGAATTCGCGGCCGCGCCGCACACCGTGCTTCGGATCGTCGCCGAAAAGCAGCCCGTCGAGATACGAGAGATAGAGCGCGCGCGCCGTCCGCGGATCGGGCACCGGCGCCGCGCCGGCGAGGCGCCTGGCCTGGTTGATCCGCTCAGGCGTGCGCGGGTGGGTCGAGAGAAGGCTGAACCGCTGGGCCGCCTCGGGACGGCCCTGGATGGTCGCTTCCAGCCGTTTGTGGTCCTCAATCGCGCCCAGGAACGCGGTCACGGCGTTGGTGTCGTAGCCGGCGCGGGCGAGATAGCGGATCCCGAGCATGTCGGCCTGGAGCTCCTGGTCGCGGGAATAGCCTTGCAGATAGAGCTGGGCACCGAGCGAGACGAAGTCGGTGGTCCCCGTCACCGCGCCGGCCACGGACGCGAGGGCGTCGATCAGAGACAGCCCGATGCTCGCGGCCACCGCCCGGCTGTAGCGCTCGGCCGCATGGCGGGCCGTGACGTGGCCGATCTCGTGGGCGATCACGCCCGCCATCTCGGCCTCGTCGTCGGCGAGGGCGAGAAGCCCGCGGGTGATGTAGACGTAACCGCCCGGCAGCGCGAACGCGTTCACCTGGTCGTCGTTGAGAACCGTGAAACTAAACTCGAGATCGGGCATCTCGGAGACGCGGGCGAGGCGCGCGCCGACGCGCCGCACGTAGGACTCGAGCTCATGGGCGTCGTACGCGCCGCCGAACTGTTTCAGGATCTTGGGATGCTCGCGGCGCCCCACCTCGCGCTCCTCGGCCGGTGACATGAAGGCCGTGAAGCTCTGCTCGCCGGTGGCGGGATTGATCGTGCAACCCGAAAGCGCGAGCAAGGGCGCGATCAACGCAAGCGCCTGTGCCGCCGGGCGAAGCGACCAGACCGGGCCCCAGCGGATGCGAGGATTGCGCCGCGCCCTCATCAAGGCTCGAGCACCTCGATCTGCTCGGGGTGGGTGGCATCGATCAGCGGGCCGTTGAAGTCGCGCCGCCAGCCGCGAACCCGGACCCGGCGGCCTTCGAGTAAGAGCGGATCGAAGCCCGCCTCGCGGAAGAGCCGGCGGGCGGGCGCATCGAGAGTCACCGTGAAATCGGTCCGCCAGTCGGGCCCGAAGTTCAGATAGACGCGGGTACGCACCCGGGCCGCGTCGAGGACGCGTCCCTCGACGAGCTGAAAGGTGTTCAGATGCCGCCCCACCTCGTCGGGCGCGCGGACGGCGTAGAAGGGATGGCCCCAGATCCCCCGCCCGGCGGCGCGGGCCGCGCGTTCGAGGGCCAGCATCTCCGGAATCCGGACCCGGTTGTCGGCACGGATGTAGACCCGCGCCATGCCGAGGCGCAGCATCTCGCCCTGCACCCAAAGGGTGTCGCCCGTGTCGCCCGTGAAGAGATGGGCGAGAATCCGTCCGTGGCGGTCGCGCGGGTTGTCGCCGGGGGCGAGCGCCACCGATCGTCCCTCGACCAGGCGGACCAGGGCCTGGCGCGATTGCTCGGCCAGCGGCCAGGGGGCGAAGCCCTCGCGCCCCAAAGCCAGCTTGGGCGCCTGGATGCCCACCAGGCGGACCCGCTCGGCGCCATCGACGGCGCGCTCCAGCACCACCGTGTCGCCGTCTACCACTTGGGCGACGCGCGCCCGCGGATCGTCGTCTGCGAGCGCGATCGCGCCGGGCGCGAGAAGGACCGCGAGCGCGAACACGCCTGCGAGCCGGCGCTTCGGGGGCCCTCGCATGCGCACGATGGGGCTTGAGCGGCGGGCGGCGGCGGGCGGCGGCATGGGTCCTCCGGCGAACAGGCGGGCGGGCGGCGGGCGAGCGGCGATTATCGCCGCTCGGCGCAAGCCCCCGCAAGGCCGCCCCGACCACATTTCGTGGAATGCTTTTCAAAGGGCTGCGGGCGCGCTAGCTTCATTCGCGCCATGGACGACCAAGCGACCCGCCGCGAGCTCTTTCCCGAGATCGCGCCCCGCCGGCACGGTATGCTCCGCGTCTCGGAGCGCCACGAGATCTACTGGGAGGAGTCGGGGAACGCGGAGGGCGCGCCGGTCGTGTTCCTGCACGGCGGCCCAGGCGCCGGCTCGACGGCCGCGCACCGCCGGTTCTTCGATCCCCGCCACTATCGCATCGTGCTGTTCGACCAGCGGGGCGCGGGCCGCTCGCGCCCCTTCGCCGAGACGGCCGAGAACACGACCCAGGACCTGGTCGGTGACATGGAGCGCCTGCGCGAGAGCTTGGGGATCGAGCGCTGGGTTGTGTTCGGCGGCTCGTGGGGAGCGGCGCTGGCCTTGGCCTATGGGATCGCGCACCCGGCGCGGTGTGCGGGCTTCGTGCTTCGCGGCGTCTTCCTCGGGCGGCGGCGCGAGCTCGACTGGTTCATGCACGGCATCCGCACCGTCTTTCCCGAAGCCTGGCGCGCGTTCACCGGCTTTATCCCCGAGGGCGAGCGGGGCGACGTCGCCGCCGCCTACCAGCGCCGGCTCTCGCACGCGGACCCGGCCGTGCACCTGCCCGCGGCCCGGGCCTGGGCGGCTTACGAGAACGCGTGCTCGGCGCTGGTGACGAAGGGCGCGAGCGGCGGGACGGGCACGGGCGCAGCACCACTCGGGCTCGCGCGCATGGAATGCCACTACTTCGTGAACGCCATGTTTTTACCTGAGGGCTATCTTCTCGAGAACCTGGACGCGATCCGGCATCTGCCGGCGGTGATCGTCCAGGGCCGCTACGACATGATCTGTCCCATCGTCACGGCCGACGAGCTGGCGCGGTCCTGGCC
>JAKZXM010000203.1:0-2867 GCA_047514975.1 Rhodospirillales bacterium | reverse complement strand
GCATAGGGGCCAGTGCTGCCGAACCCCGACACCGAGCAGTAGACGAGGCGGGGGTTGGTTTTCGCAAACTCTGCGTAGCCGACCCCATAGTGATCCATCGCGCCTTGACGGTAGTTTTCGAGGAACACGTCGGCCCCATCGATGAGGCGCCTGAGAACCGCCTTCGCCTCGCCGGTCTTCATGTCCAGCGCGACGCCCCGCTTGTTGCGGTTCATCATGGCGAATGGGGCCGATTCGCCGTCCGTGAAAGGCCCGCTCTTGCGGATGCTGTCGCCGTCGGGAAGGCGCTCGACCTTGATCACGTCGGCCCCCATGTCGGCCAAGAGCTGCCCGCAGGTGGGCGCCGCCATGACGTGGCTCATCTCGATCACCCGGATGGCGGAAAGCAAGCCATGCTCGTCGTCCGCCATGATCACCTCCCCTCGAACCGCGGCGTCTCTTTGGCGAGGAAGGCACGCACGCCTTCGTGAAAATCCTCCGTGTCGAAGCAGGCGTAACCCTCCGCCTCTTCCTCGGCGGTCAGCGGGCGGGGCTCTCGCGCGCGTGAAACCACGCGGCGGATGAACTTCTTGTGCCAGCGGTTGACCAAGGGCGCCCCCGCGGAAATCCGCTCGACCGTCTCGGCGACCTCGGCGTCCACCCGCTCATCGGCGACGACGCGGTTGACGAGACCCTTGTCCTTGGCCTCCTCGGCATCGAACACACGCGCCTCGAACAGGATTTCGATGGCGGCCGACGGCCCGACCCGGTCCACCAGCGCCTCCACCTCCGGATACGCCATGACCAGACCGAGCCGGCTGACGGGCACGCCGAAGCGGGCGCCGGCGCCGGCGATCCGAAGGTCGCACATGAGGGCGAGCTCCAGGCCGCCGCCGATGCACAGGCCCTTGATACGGGCGATCACCGGGTGGCGGCAGTCGCGGATGGCGGCCATCGCGCCGTGCATGAGGCGGCCGTACTCGGCCGCCTGCGCCGAATCGTTACGCACGGCCGGGAATTCCTTGATGTCGGCGCCGGGGGCAAGCGCCTCGTCGCCCGCGCCGCGCAGCACGATACAGCGGACTCCGTCATCGCCATCGAGCAAGCGGAACACCTCCCCCACGCGCCGCCACATCTCCTTGTTCAGCGCGTTCATCTTGTCCGGGCGATTGAGGAAGACGGTGGCCGTGGTTCCCTCGCGCTCGACCAAGACGAGGTCCCGGTTCGGATCGGCCATGTCCCTGTATTCCATGCCTGACCCTGTCAATCCGCCGCGCCATAGCGATTCGGAAAGCGGCGCACCCGAACCCTGCGCGCACGCCACGGAAGACTGCGACTATTCCGAGAAATCACCGCCTGCTCACGGCCATATATTTCAATGACTTAGCGGGTGGACTCGAAAATAGTCAAGCTCGCCCTTGGCCCCGGGGAGGTCGATGAGGACGGTCACGCCCACGCCGAGCCGCTGTGCCATGCTTCGCTAATGACGTGGAATTACACCAAGAGGTTAGCGTCCCGACGCGTGCGCCGCGCCGATGATCGCGCGGCTTCCACGTCTTGCGCAGGAAGAACGAACGAACGCGGAAACTTGGAAATCGACCGGCGGGCGATTCGGAAAGGTGGCGCGCCCGGAGAGATTCGAACTCCCGACCCCCAGATTCGTAGTCTGGTGCTCTATCCAGCTGAGCTACGGGCGCCTGAGGCTGTCGCCGGGCAATCGCGCCGGCCAACCCGTGAAGCTAGTCAAATCCACCGGGCGTGGCAAGCGAATGGAAGGGTCCGGCGCACGTGCAAAACGGCTTGTCGCCGGCCGGCCCTTTGGTTAGGATCACGCCGAATCTCACTAATCGGCTGCAAGTTGGTATTTTCCGTACAGAATTCGGGAATCGTTTTGGGGGTTTGGTAGGGGGCCGTGGAGCGAGATACTTTCACGCTACTGGCGCGTAGGGGCATGGCTGTGCACCTGGGCCGCGCCGCTTTGTTGAGCGCGGCAATCGGATTGTCGGGTTGCTCCTTCGCGACCGAGTCGATATGGCCGTCGCTGTTTGGCGCCGACCCCGAGCCCGCGGCCGAGACGATTGTCATCGCCGAGTCTGCGGGCGAGCGGGGCGAGGCACCGGTGCTCACGCCGACGCCGCCGCCACAACTGGGCACCACCGAGTTCGCCGCGGTGACGATCACGTCCGCGTCGCCCACCGGCACGTTCGTCGGCGGAAAGGTTTCTCAACTGCGCGGCGAGCTCGCGAGCCTGCAGTCGCGAATCACCCTGCGCAACGGTCAGTTGCAGCAAATTCGGGTGAGCGCGGTGCAGAACTCGCAGCGCTATCACGGAACGGTGGCGGCGATAAACACGCGGCTACAGATCGGCACGACGCCGGGTAACCCGGTCCTGGTGCGCCAATGGAACGCCGCCCAGGCCGAGCTCGACCGTATCGGCGGCGACATCGCCTCCATGAACAGCTTGGCCAACCAGGTGGCGAGCGATTCGGCGATGGCGGCGTTCGTGCTGGAATCGACGCGCGCGACGTTTGGCCTGGCCGGCGCGATCGACGAGGACCACCGCCAGCTCGCGATCCTCGAGGACGAGACCAACCGCACCGTCGTGCTGATCGACCGCTTGCTCAACGAGCTGAGCGAGGACGTGAGCCGGCAGACCGCCTATGTGGGCAACGAGCGCTCGAGCCTGACGACGCTGTCGCTGTCGATCCAGAACGGCGAGTTGTTCGGGCCCAGCCTTGCCAACCGCGCGTTCGCATCGGCCGCGCCGCTGGCGAGCCGGGCGCCGGCGGTTTCGGGCGAAAGTTTCGCCACGGCCAACCGGCGGCCGCTGGTGGTGATCCGCTTCGACCGACCCGACGTTCCCTACGAGCAGGCGCTGTACTCGGCGT
>JAKZXM010000202.1:0-5663 GCA_047514975.1 Rhodospirillales bacterium | reverse complement strand
CGCCTTGATCGCGCGCGCGCTACCATCCACTCCCCGCTCCAATCGGCGTACCGTCGGCCGGTCCACGCGTCCCGTTCCTATCAGACGCAGATTCATCAGCATCGTCGGGTCGCCGGGACTTGCGAAGCCGTACGCCGTGGCGTGGCGGGCATGAAAATTCTCCGATAGCAGGTGCGAGATGTCGGAGCCGATGGTCTCGGGGACGGGCACGATCAGGCGGAAGGACTGGCCGACATAGCACATGTCGATCTCGCGCGTGATCGCGATGTCTTGACCGGCCACGACCTCTTCGTCGAGAAGTGCGCGAACGCCCTCTTCGAGCTCGGCGAAGACGCCGCGCAATGCGGCCGGGTCGGCGGAATCCGCCTCCCGCATGTAGGTACGGACGACCTCGTGCTTGAGATCGCTGGCGAGAAGCCCCAGCGCCGAGTTGACGCCGGGCGTTGGCGGCACGAGCACGGTCCCGACCCCAAGCGCCTCGGCGATCGCGGCGGCGTGCATGGGGCCGGCGCCGCCCGAGGGCACGAGCACGTAGTCGCGGGGATCGATCCCCTGCTCGACCGATATGAAGTAAAGGGCGCTGGTCATCTTGGCGTTGGCGATGTCGATGATCGCGCGCGCCGCCGCCACCAGATCGAGGCCCGCCGGCTTGGCCACCTTGTCCGCGATCGCCTTCTCGGCCAGCGTCATGTCGAGGACGGCCTCGCCGCCGAGAAAGAACGCCGGGTTGATGCGGCCCAAGACGACGTTGGCGTCGGTCAGCGTCGGCTCCTCGCCGCCCTGGGCATAGCAGGCAGGGCCGGGATCGGCCCCGGCGCTTTGCGGCCCGACCGTCAAGGCGCCGCCGGGATCGACGTGGGCGATGCTGCCGCCGCCGGCGCCGATCTCGACCAGGCTTATCACCGGCGTAAGGACCGGATAGCCCCGCCCCCTCGCCGCGGTCAGGCTGGCGACCGCCGACGATCCGACCTCGAACTGCTCGGCGATCAGCGGTTGGCCTTGGTTTACCAGGGCCGCCTTGGCGGTGGTGCCGCCGATGTCGAGCGACAGCAGGTTGCCGTGGCCCGACAGCCCGGCGATGAAGGTCGCGCCGATCACCCCCGCGGCCGGTCCCGATTCGACGAGACGGACGGGTTGGCGCTTCGACGTGGCCGAGGCCATGATGCCGCCGGCGGAGGTCATCATGTGGAGGTTCGGTTTGATTCCGCGTTCGTGGAGCCGGTCCTCCAGGCGGGCGACGTAGGGCGCGACCTTGGGCAGCAGCACGGTGTTGACCACGGTCGTACTGGTGCGCGGGTACTCGCGGTACTCGCGGCTGACATCCGAGGAAAGAACGATCGGCAGTTCGCCGCATTCCTCGGCCAGCACCTCGCCGGCCCGGCGCTCGTGGTCGGGAAAGCCGTAGGAGTGCAGGAAGGCGACCGCGATCGCCTCGACGCTCTCGCGCCTCAAGTACCGGGCCGCTTCGCGCACCGCATCCTCGTCCAAGGGGGTCAGAACCTCGCCGCCGGGGCCAATGCGTTCGGGCACGCCGAGGCAGAGGTATCGCGGGATCAGCGGCTTGGGTCGTTCGAAGAACAGGTCATAGAGCTGCGGCCGCGTCTGATAGGCGATCTCGAGCACGTCGCGGAAACCCTCGGAGGTGATCAACCCGGCCTTGGCCCCTTTGCCTTCGATGATGGTGTTGGTGGCGATCGTGGTGCCGTGGACGATGAAGGACAGCTGGTCCGGCTCCAGGCCATAGCTCTTCAGCGCCTTGTCGATGCCGTTGATGCACCCTTGCGAGGGGTCCTTGGGGACGGTCGCGACCTTGGCGGTTAGGATCTCGCCGCTCGTCTCCTCGACCAGGACGATGTCGGTGAAGGTGCCGCCGACGTCGACCCCCACCCGATAGCGGCCCTCGGCGCCGACCCTCCGCTCCGAACTGGTCATGGCATTGCGCCTCCCACCAACGACGCCAATTGGTCACGCGCAGGAGGAATCGAGCGCAGCGCTCGCCAAGGTGTCAACGGAAAAGTTCGCACCCACCGGCGCGCTCGCAGGTCTACTTCGCCGCCTTCGACCGTGCCAGCCTCGATCTTCGGGAGACCGAGTCCGCCGCCGAGGAGATCGCGAACACGGGTGCTTGGGCGGCGGACGGGCGGTAGGCGGGATCGTCCGACTTGCGCATCGGTACCAGCCGAGAGGCTTTGCCCAGCGCAGCGTCCTCGGGATAGCCGCTCGTCTCGCCCGGCCGCTGATAGCGGATGTCGCAGCTCCAACGAACCTTGTCGGAGCGGTTCTCGGTCGAGCGGTGGACCAGTACGTTCGAGTGCCACACTACCGAGCCCATCTGCGCCTCGCAGGCGACGACGTCGCCGGGGGGCAGGTTCTCCTCTTTGATGTAAAGGTATGACGATTCAGAGTGGCCGACGTGCGCGCCGAGATCGTGTGCGAAGATTCTGCGCGGCTTGTGACTGCCGCGAATGACCTCGAGAGTCCCGTTCTCGATCGTGGCGTCGAGGAAAGGGATCCAAGCGGTTGGCTGCAGCGTCTTTGCCGCCTCTTCGACGGCGTACGCCGAGTCCTGGTGCCAGTCCACGGAGACCAGCGTGGCATCGGGCGTCTTGGCGCGAAGGACGCAGACGGGATGGCCTGAGATGTCGGGACCGATGAACTGCTCGACCATGTCGAGGAGCTTGTCCGAGGCCCAAATCTTGGCGAGCGCCGGTCGCGGTGTTTCGCGCTGCCCGAAAAGCGGCCCCCCACCCCGGCATTCGTTCTCCAGCGAGATGAGCCGGGTGTAGACGTCTTCGCCCGCGTGTTTGTCCTCGATCTCGCCGGCCTCGAAGAGCTGCTCGGCCACTTCGTCGACGATCCTCTCGAATTCGTCGAGCGCAGGCTGCATCTCTTGTCGGGAAAAGACGTCCTCGACGACCAGGAACCCATCGTCGAGGTATTGCCTGACCTGCTCGTCGCTGAGACGCATCGCGCCCTCCATCCCTACGACCCCGAGGCGCCGCGCCGGCGGCGCAGCACCTGCCCGCCACGCTCGCCGGTCAAGGCGCCCTCGTGGAGGGTGAGCGTGCCGTTGACCACGACGTGGGCCATGCCGGTGGCAAGCTGGTTGGGCTCGAACGTCGTCGCCCGCTCGCCGAAGGTCGCGGAGTCGAACACGGCGATGTCGGCGCGCGCGCCGCGCCGAATCGCGCCGCGGTCCGAGAGGTTGAGAATCCGCGCCGGCAATCCACTCAGCCGGTGGACCGCCTCGGCCGGCGTGAGCGCCTTGGTCTCGCGGACCATGAAGCGGTAGAACCACGAGGCCCACGAATAGGCGCCGTGGAAGAACTCGCCGGCGAACGGCCCGTCGGTGGCCATCGTGGTGGCGTCCGAGCCGGGCATGCACAGGGGATGGCTGAACACCACGCGCTGCTCGTCATCGGTGTAGCAGTGAAGGATGACCTTGAGCTCCTGGGTTCGCTCGCTCACCCCGAGTAACAGGTCGTAGGCGGCGTCAAGCGGCTCCTGGCCGCGCGCCTCGGCGATCTCGGCGATGCTCTGGCGCGCGTACTCGGGCCACCGCGCGTTGTCGAACAGCACCACCCGGCGCCAGTTCTTGCCGACGCTCAGGATACTTTCGAACTCCTTCATCCTTGCGCGCGCCTCGAGGTCGGCGAGCCGCGCGGCAACCGCCTCGGCGCCGCCCTCCAGCGCCCACGGCGGCACCACGGTATGGAGGTAGGTGGTCCCGTAGAGGCGGGTGTGCATGTCGAAGGCGACGTCGACGCCGCGGTCGTGGGCGGTCTCGACGATCTCGATGCAGCGCTCGCCCTCGGCGCGCCCGTTGCGGGGCAGAAGGTGAGAGACCTGCAGGCGGACCCCGGCGTTCTCGGCGGTGCGGATGGCCTCTTCGACCGCCGCCGCGGCGCCCGCATCGCGCCTCCGCGTGTGGGTCGCGTAGAGCCCGCCGGCGCGCGCCACCGAACGGCAGAGCTCGGTCACCTCGGCCTCGGGCGCCCCGAACTCGGCCGGATACTCGAGACCCGTGGACAGCCCCCAGGCCCCCTCGTCGAGCGCCGAGTCGAGCGAGTACTTCATGCGCCGAAGTTCGTCCGCACTCGCCGGGCGGTCGACGATGCCGAGCGTCGAGATCCGCAGCTGCCCGTTGGGCACCAGCGGAACGACGCTGACCGCGGGCTTGGCGGCCGCCAAGCGCTCGAGATACCCCGACATATCGGTCCAGGCAATCGGCGTCTGATCGCCGATCCCGTAAATCGCGTTCTTCGCCAAATCCGCGTCGGCGATCGGAAAACAACCGAACCCGCAGTTGCCGATGACCTCGAGGGTGACGCCTTGGTGGACCGCGCTGACGGCGCGAGGATCGGCCAAGAGCGTGAAGTCGGAGTGGCTGTGGATGTCGATGAATCCCGGCGCCACGGCGCACCCCGACGCGTCGATCTCGCACTCTGCGCGGGCGTCGATCTTTCCCACCTCGGCGATCGCGTCGCCGCTGACCGCGACGTCGGCCACGAAGGGCTCGCCGCCGCCGCCGTCGTGGACGGTACCGCCGCGGATCACGAGATCGGGGCTCATGGCGCGAAGCAGAGGATGCGGCGGAGGTTCTCGATCAGCAGGTCCTCGATCTCCCGCGCCCCGATCCGGTCTCACGCATCCTGCCGCACCGTTCGTCGCATCCGACCGCCATGCTTACCGCCGTCTCCACCGAGCCAGGGCACCTGAAGCTCCGCGAAGACCCATCATAGTTGTCGTGAGCAAGCGTTATCCATAGGAAATCGTTTCCCAACTGCGATGCTTGGAGCCTGATATCGATGAAGCCACTCAGGTAATGGTCGATCTCGCTGGTCATATTGGACGCGCCGGCCCCTTCCGCCGTTGGTCATTAGCGCATAGTTTGGCGGAGGGGGTGGGAAACATTGCTCACTGCTCCTAAACGCCATACATCCATAGCCAGAAACGGTCTTAAGCACATGCCCCATGTGATAGAGCCTGCTTCAGTGTAGCAATATGTGTAGCAAATAGGAATGTGCAATGCATTCCTTAGCGTTCCCAGTACAGGGGCCTATGCCCCCCATAGGTAGGAATTGCACCTACCGATGTTGGGGGCCCTTAGGCCCCCGAATTTTACCGTAAGTCGCATCCGTGGTCAGATGAATCGATGGGCAGCCCGTACATAGGCATGTGTATCAGTTGTCTACGTACACAGGCCTATACCGTTACCCTCTGTGTGGGCCAGTGGGGGTAGGTAGGTAGTGTTTGATGGCCTCGCTCACAGATCAGAGGGGGCAGGTGGTAACCACTGTGTGGGAGGTTGGACAACTGAGCCCCGCTCAGTTGAGGTTATCGAAGAGTACCTGCTTTTTCAGGGCAAGTAGGCATGGTTGGCAGGGCCCGGTGTATGATCCTGTGACCGTGATCCATTAACCCCATTCGTCCAATTTGCGATACGCTTCATTCGATGAGATACCTGACCGCCACTCTCTGCCTCACCCTTGCCGTGCTTATTGCAGGTGCGGGGGGTGAGTTGGGGTGCCTTTGTCGCAAATGACATAGATGGGAAAGCGTTTGTTTGTGAGTGCCCAAAGAACAGGTATCTCTATAAAGGACTTCAAGGTTTCCTATGCGGGAGTGCCGACGAACTGTGGCAGCCGGCTGTTCCACGGCTT
>JAKZXM010000201.1:0-6647 GCA_047514975.1 Rhodospirillales bacterium | reverse complement strand
TGCCACGAGTAGGTGACGACGTCGAGCTTGTCCCACGGCATCTCGATCCCGAAGATTGCCGACGTGGCGTCGCAGATGGTGAGCCCGGCGCGAGACGCGGCGATCCATTCACCGTCGGGCACCCGCACGCCCGAAGTCGTGCCGTTCCAGGTGAACACCACGTCGCGCGAGAAGTCGACTTGGGCGAGGTCCGGAAGATCGCCGTAATCGGCCTCGAGGACGCGCACGTCGGCGAGCTTCAACTGGCCGAGCACGTCGGTAGCCCAACCCTTGCCGAAGCTTTCCCAAACCAGCACGTCGACGCCGCGCGCGCCGAGCAAGGACCACAGCGCCATCTCGACCGCGCCGGTGTCGGACGCGGGGACGATCCCGAGGATGTAATCACCGGGCATTTCGGCGAGCGCGCGCGAGCGCGCGATCACCGCTTCGAGCTTGGCGCGTCCTTCGGCCGATCGATGCGAGCGTCCCACGAGCGCGCCTTCGAGCGCCGCGGCCGACCAGCCGGGGCGTTTCGCGCAGGGACCCGAGGAGAAATGAGGGCACGCCGGACGCCGGTCCGGCCGCCGAGAGACGTTCAATCGTTCATCCCCCTTCCTTCCAGAAGGGTCGCGACCCGTTGGGGGGCCGTGGCCCGCCGCCCTTATATCGGGGGGTCGGGAAGCGGTCAATCGACCATCGCGGGACGATGCGCTAGAGGCCGTAGTACCAGGGAGCGAACAGGCTGAACGCGATCCAAAGCAACACGATCAGCGGCAGGCCGGCGCGCGCGAAGTCCGTGAACCGGTAGCGCCCGGGAGCCATCACCAGAAGGTTCGTCTGATAGCCGAGCGGCGAGGCGAACGAGCAATTGGCGGCGAAGATCACGGCGACGGCGAACGCTTCCGGGCTCACGCCGAGCTGGGCCGCGATGTCGACGCCGATCGGCGTGAACAGGACCGCGCAGGTCTTGGTGCTGATCACGTTGGCGAGCGCCGCCACGAGAAGGAAGAATAACGACAACACCGTCGCCGGGCCCGCGTCGCCGAGTGCTTCGACCAACCGGCGCGCAAGGAACGCGGCGCCGCCCGTTTCCAGCAGCGCGACCCCCAGCGCCAGCGCCGCGACGATCGTCATGGCCACCTTTGCATCGATGGCGCGGATTCCTTCGCGCGCGCTCAAGACCCCGCTCACCACCATGGCGACGGCGCCCGTGAGCGTCGCGACGACGACCGGCACCATCCCGCTCGCCGCCAACCCGATGGTGACGACGAAGATCGCGATCGCCCGCCAGGCATGGCTGAGGGTCGGCAGATCCGTCGCCGACCAGGCGATCAGGACCACGTCCGGGTTCGCCTTGAGGGCGTCCACGTCGTCGCGCCGTCCCAGGACCAAAAGCACGTCGCCGGCTTCGAGGCGGATCTCGGTCATGCGCTCGCGGTACATGCGTGCCCGGCGGCGGATGCCGAGCACGATGCAATGGGTCGCGTAGCGAAAGCCAACCTGGCGCAACCTCTGGCCGATCATCGAGGATGCCGGAGCCACCATCAGCTCCGCCAGGACCCGCTCGCCGCTCTCCCAGCGCGGATCGTGCTCGTCGCGGGGCCGGTCGCCGTCGCGGAGGTCCGGATACAGAAGCCCGGGATCGCGCGCGGTGGCTTCGGTGAGGGCCGTGCGGCTGGCGGCGACGACCAGCTCGTCGCCGGGGCGCACCTCGTATCCCTCGAACGGCGGAAGGAACGCCTCCTCGTCTCTTTGGATCAGGCGCACGGTCATGTCCATCAACTTGGGGAAGACGCCGCCCGGAGCCTTCTCGCCGACGAGATCGGATTCCTCGGAAACCGTGATCTGGGCGATGAACTGGGTTCCACCGCGATCGACGAGCGTATCGGCGAGCGAGCCGCGGTCCTTCAGCAATCGTGGCGCGACACCGACCACGTAGGCAAGGCCCACGCACGCGAGCACCAATCCCGGAACCGCGAAGCCGAAAAAAGCGAAAGGCGCCTCGTCCATCTCGACGAGCGCGCCGTTCACGAGAAGGTTGGTGCTCGAGCCGATCAGGGTCGTCATGCCGCCGAGAATGGCGGCGTAGCTCAAGGGGATCATGACCTTGCTCGCCGGATGCCCGATCCGCTCCGCTAGCGTCTGCATGAAGGGAATGAAGATCACCACGACCGGGATGTTGTTCAGGAACGCGCTCACCGCGAGAACGACCACCAGGGCGAGAACCACCGAGACCCAGGCCCGGCGGCCGCCCAGCCTCGAGACCCAGCCCGCGCCCCGGTCCAGTACCCCGGTTCGCGCGATTCCGCGCCCCATGACCAAGAGCGCGACCACGGTGATCAGGGCGGGGTTGGCGAAACCGCCCAACAGGCGGACAGGCTCCAGCCGGACGGCGCCGGCGGCGTCGGTCAAGGGAACGGCATGGAAGAAGGCGAGCAGCACGCACACGACCGCGAGCGACACCACCTCGATGGGCGCGCGCTCCATCGCGAACGCCGCCAGCGCGCCGATGACGACGGCGAACGTCACCCACATGTGGAAGCTCGGATCGATCACGGCCATGGTGGGATCATTAGAGCGGATCGCGGTTGACTGGAACCGCCATGCGCTTGCAATCAACCGCGCCGATCGGCTCGATTTCAATAGAACAGACCAGATTCACGCGGTCGATGGATCGCCGAAGGCGAAACCGAGCGACCGCGATCTGGTCTAGCCTCGGCTCTCTGTCCGGCCTGCGTTCGTCCCGGGCGGGTGCGCGCGCGGCCGCGAACACGCCGCTTCAGCCGGCGGACGGCCCGGTCGCGGCCACCGCGTGCGCTAGCATGTCCGCCATCTCGGCGGTGTTCGCCGCCCCGCCCATGTCGCGCGTGCGCACGTCGCCCTCGGCGAGCACGGACTCGATGGCCTGTTCCACCGCCCTCGCCGCCTCCGCTTCGCCCAGGTGCTCCAACATCATCGCGCCGGACCATATCTGGCCGATGGGATTGGCGACGCCTTGGCCCGCAATGTCGGGCGCCGAGCCGTGGACGGGTTCGAACATCGACGGATGCGCGCGTTCGGGGTTGATGTTGGCCGACGGCGCGATCCCGATGCTGCCCGCGACCGCGGGGCCCAAATCCGAGAGGATGTCGCCGAACAGGTTGCTTCCGACAACCACGTCGAACCAGTCGGGATGGGTGACGAAGTGGGCGGCCAGGATATCGATGTGGTACTGGTCGGTGCGGACGTCCGGATACTGTTCCGCCATCGCCTGGAAGCGCTCGTCCCAAAAGGGCATGGTGTGGATGATTCCGTTCGACTTGGTGGCCGACGTCAGGTGCTTGTCGGGCCGGCGGCGGGCGAGATCGAAGGCATAGCGCAGGACACGGTCGACGCCCTTGCGGGTGAAAACCGATTCCTGGACCGCCATCTCGGCCTCGGTCCCCGCGAACAGCCGCCCGCCGATCTCGGAATATTCACCCTCGTTGTTCTCTCGCACGGTCATGAAGTCGATCTCGCCGGGCGCGCGGTCCGCAAGCGGGCTGCGAACGCCCTCGAAAAGCTTGACCGGGCGCAGGTTCACGTACTGCTCGAAACGCCTGCGGATGGGGATCAAGAGGCCCCACAGGGAAACGTGGTCGGGCACCCCCGGCCAACCCACCGCACCCAGGAAAATGGCGTCGAAGGCCGAGAGCTGTTCGATCCCGTCGTCGGGCATCATCCGGCCGAGCTTGTGGTATCGCTCGCACCCCCAGTCGAATTCGCGCCACTCGAACGCGATCCCGAACCGGGCCCCGGCGGCCTCGAGCACACCGATGGCCGCCGGCACCGTCTCCTGGCCGATCCCGTCACCGGGGATCACCGCGATCCGATATCTCGCCACGTCCGCCGTCTCCTCCTCGCGCTCAGTACCCCCTATCCCAGTAGGATGACACGTGTGATCGTCCTTTCGCGTCTTTTGGGCAGGAGGCGTCGCGCGGGCGAAGCCCGGACATCGGCAAGCGGCGCCGACGCCCGCCAAAAGGCGCGAAAAGCGACCCATCAGGCGGCCTTGGGCGAGCCTCGGACATCGTCGCACGGCCCTCATGATGATCGGCATCACTTCGAGCCGTGCTCCTAGCCGAAGGCTCGCCCAAGACCGTCACTCGTGCCATCCTACTGTGATAGTGGGTACTAACCGGCCTCGCGCAGCACCGAGAACCCGATCACCGCGTCCGCGGCGGCCTGGGCGCGGTTGTTGGCGAGGATCGGCTCGGGCACGGCTCCGTAGTCGTGCCAGATCTTGATCGGCCCGAACCACGAACGGTGCCATTTGGGCCGGAAGTTCCAGTTCAGCGGAAGCACGAACGGGACGAACCCGGTCCCCTCGACCGCATTGGCGAACCCCGCCTGGTCGTTCAAGGGCATGCGCATGGTCTGACCCTCGTGGATGAACACGATGCTCGAATCGATGTCCGCGGCGCAGCCGGCCCATGCCTTGAAAACCGCGCGGGCCTGGCGGGTGAAGAACATCACGCCGGTGTTGTATTCGACCAGATCGCCACTCAGGCCGCCGTATCGGCGCGCCCACGGGCATTCGCAGATGCACAACGCGAGACCCGTCCGCCGGGCCGCCTCGAACCCGAAGTCGAGCGCGCCCAGCACCACCGTGTCCATGTCGAGATACAGGGTTTCGGCGAACGGGCTGACGTCGAAGAGCCTTGCCTTGTCGAGCAGGCTTCCGGTCGGGCTTCGCACGACGTGGACGGGAAGCTCCGGATGATGCTCGGCGATCGAGGCCCGAGAGCGATCGAGGATCGCTTCGTCGATGTCTCCCCATACCATGTAGACGACCCCGCGCCCAGCCATGTTGCCCCCGCGATTCCACGGTTACGCACCGCCGCCCGCCCCCGGGGCGGCGGTCCCCTTATGTCACGATTCGCCGGGCGCGATAAGGCCGCATGGGACGCCAACGTGGCGACGGACCGGCATCGTCGGTTCCGTGAGATGCCGGGGTTCTGTTATCCTGTCGGAACGCGGAGCCGAGCGGTCGGCGGCGCGATCGAACATCTTTAGGGAGCCCGAACATGGCCCAGCCGGAGATCGAAATCCTCATTGCGGGTGGCACCGTCGTCGACGGCAGCGGCGAGGCGCCGCGCAAAGCCGACGTCGCGGTCAGCGGCGAGCGCATCGTCGCCATCGAGCCGGACCTCGGCGGTCTGGCCGCGCGCGAGCGCGTCGATGCGACGGGCTGCACCGTCACCCCGGGAATCATCGACATCCATTCCCACGCCGACTGGACCCTGACCTTCGACAGCGCCGCCGAATCGGCGCTGCTCCAGGGCATCTCGACCGTCGTCCCCGGGAACTGCGGGCACGGAGTCGCGCCGGTGGGCGACAGCTCGCTGATCCGCTTTTGCGCCTTCGGGTACGACCGGCACACCGAGACCGATATCTCGTGGCAAAGCTTCGGCGAATGGCTGGCGCGCCTTCGGGCAAGCGAGCCCGCTGTGAACATCGCGCCGTTGATCGCCCATGGGGCGGTCCGGCTGGCGACCATGGGATCATCGCTCGCGCTTCCGTCGGACGACGAGCTCCATGCCATGCGCCGGCACACCGAAGAGGCCATGGAATCGGGAGCGGTCGGGCTGTCGTCCGGTCTCGAGTACCAGCCCGGGCAGTCGGCGACGCAAACGGAGGTCAGCATGTTGGCCGAGGTGGTGGGGGCGCATGAAGGACTGTATGCGACCCATTGCCGCAACCGTACGGGCCGGATCGAACAGGCGGCCGTCGAATCGATCGATATCGCGGCATCGACGGATTGCCGGCTCCAGCTCTCCCACTTCGTCGTCCGCCCGCACCAGCCCGACGCGCCGTACTTGCGTTGCCTCGAGCGGTTGTCGCGGGCCAGGGATGCGGGAATGCAGGTTTACTGCGACACACTTCCGCTCCTGTACGGACCGGCGCCGATTGCGATGCTCCTGCCGGACTGGGCCTGGCACGCAGGCCCTAGCGGGATCCCCAAGCTTTTGCGCGAGCCCGCGTCGCGCAAACGAATGCTCGACGGGCTCGACCCCCGGTTCCAGGAATGGCTGGCGAGCGGTCTCGCCGACGCCATCGTGCTCAGCCACACGCCCGGAACGAAGGGTGCGCCCGGACACTCGCTCGGCGCCTGGGCCGGCCTTCAGGGCAAACCGACCGCCGAGGTCGCCATGGACCTTCTCGCCGACGCCGGCGCGGATTTCTATGCCGTCACGGGAGTCGACTATTGGGTGACGCCGGACGCCCTCGATCGCGCCATGGCCGACGAGACCTTCCTGTTCATGGGCGACGCCATCACGCTTTGCGCAGACGGCGGATTGAGCCACTGGCTCTTCAGCCACTCCGATTGGAATTGGGTGCCGGAGGTGATTTACCGCCACGTCGGCGAGCGCGGGATCATCTCGCTCGAATCCGCGGTGCGCCGGATGACGTCGCTGGCTGCCCGTCAGTTGGGCCTGGCCGAAGTCGGCGAGCTTCGCCCCGGCTGGCGCGCCGACGTGGCGGTGTTCGAACCGCGGCCGATCGCACGCCCCAGCGACGACGATTCCTTGGCCCCGTTTCGCCAGATGAGCGAGTGCGTGCGCCTGCTTCTTGTCGGTGGGACCAAGGCGGTGGAGGGTGGCGCGGCAACCGGGCTGCGGGGCGGCCGCGTCGGAAGGGCTTAGAGC
>JAKZXM010000200.1:0-3435 GCA_047514975.1 Rhodospirillales bacterium | reverse complement strand
CGCCATGGGTTTCGGTATTCTCACCTGCGAGACCATTGAACAGGCGCGAGTCCGCGCCGACCCAACGGATCGCAACAAGGGCGGCGAGGCGGCGCGGGCCTGCCTCGACCTGATCGACAAGAAGAGAGATCTGCGGCTCGTGGTCCGATGACCAAAGCGACCCGGGACGATTGCCGATTCCGCAAAGGCAGGGCGCCGTCCCGGAACGCGGCCATCCGTCGTCGAAGCTCCGCGCGCCTCGCGGCGGTGCAGGCCCTGTACGAGATGGACCTGGCGGGTGCCGATGCCGACACCGTACTCGACGCCTTCAGGGCGCACCGGTGGCGTTTGGCACTCGGGGACGACGCCGAGCCCGATGCCGCGCCACAGAGCGCGCCCGACCCGGCGACCCTCGACGAGATCGTCACCGGCGCGGCACGCCGGTTGGGCGAAATCGACGCATTGATCGCCGGCGCTTTAAGCCGGGAGTGGCCGCTCGATCGTCTCGAAGTGCTGCTGCGCGCGGTCCTCAGGGCCGGAACCTACGAACTGCTGGCGTCGCCCGGCGTGCCGCCCAAGGTGGTGATCACCGAGTACGTGAAGGTCGCGAATGCGTTCTTCGGGGCCGGCGAAACGGGGCTCGTCAACGGCGTCCTCGACCGCATCGCGCGCGACGTGAGAGCCTCGGAGATGGAGGCGGTCGCCGTTGGCCCCGAAGCGCAGGCTCGGTGAGTTCGAGATCATAAAGCGTTTCTTCGCGCCGCTCGCCAAGGGCGAGGGCGGCGCGCTCGGCCTCGTCGACGATGCGGCGATCCTGCCCGCGATGGGTCGCGGCCGGCGCCTGGTCGTCACCACCGACGCGATCGTCGCCGGCGTCCACTTCCTCGCCGAAGACCCGGCCCAGGCGGTCGCGCTGAAGGCGCTCGCCGTCAATCTTTCGGATCTCGCGGCGATGGGTGCGGAACCGCGCGCCTACCTTCTGGTGGCGGCGCTTCCCGAGGCCCTGCCGACGGCCTGGATCGGACGGTTCGCGCGTGGGCTCGCGCGCCAGCAAAGCCGCTTCGGTATCCACCTGGTGGGCGGCGACACCGTCGCGACGCCGGGACCGTTGACGTTGAACATCTGCGCCATAGGAACCGTCTCCAGGGGGGCCGAGCTCAGGCGCTCGGCGGCGGTCGCGGGCGACGCTCTTTACGTCTCGGGCACCGTCGGCGATGCCGCGCTCGGGCTTCGGGCGCTTCGCGGCGAGCTTGCGGGCCTGGATGCGCGTCAACGCGCGGCCCTCGTTCGACGCTTTCGCGAACCCGATCCGCGCATCGAATTGGGACGCGCGCTCGGCCGATTGAAGCGAACGGATCGGGTCCATGCCGCCATCGACGTCTCCGACGGGCTGATCGCCGACATCACGCACATCTGCGAGGCCTCGGGGGTCGGCGCCACGATCGAAGCGGGGCGTCTTCCCCTGTCGGTCGCGGCGCGCAAATCTCTCGGGCGGGATGGCGCGCTTCTGCAAACGATTCTGTCTGGCGGAGACGACTACGAGCTTGCGTTCACCGCGCCGCCGCTCAGCGCCCGGTCTCTCGCGCGCCTTGCGCGCCGGACAGGCGTTCCCGTCACTGCCATCGGCACCATCGTGTCGGGCAGGCACGTTCGCGTCCTCGGCGGCGACGGCCGCAAGCTCGAAATTCGCGACGCCGGCTACCGTCATTTCTAGACCGGGAATTGGTAGGCCTTTTCACCACGCCGCGATGTCGCGATAATTCGGCCCCCTGGATCAGACCCGGGCCAAGGATCGGCCGGCCATGAAGAAGCTGATAATCGTTTTCGCCATTCTCTTGATGCTGGGCGGCGGGATCATGAGCGTGCTCAAGGTGCTCGAGATCGGGCCGTTCGCGCCGGCCCGCGACGACGCTTCCGCGGAAGGGGGGCTTGAAGAAGGGCCAATGGAGCCTCCGCGCTTCGTGGACGTGGAGCAGATGCAGATCCCCGTCTTCGTCGGTGATCGGGTGGCGACGACAATCCAGATCCAAGTCAAGCTCGAGACCACCGGCCTCGAGAACGTATCCAAGCTGTCCCGGATGATGCCTCGCATCAAC
This sequence comes from Rhodospirillales bacterium, assembly GCA_047514975.1. Classification (GTDB taxonomy): domain Bacteria; phylum Pseudomonadota; class Alphaproteobacteria; order Rhodospirillales; family JASLLV01; genus JASLLV01. The sequence goes on along the minus strand of JAKZXM010000200.1, from coordinate 1,360 downwards.
GACGCGTTCCTGAGACACCTCTATGCCGCGTTGCCCCGGATGTTGAGCAACGACGAGCAGCTCGACGTCATCGCTATCAAGCGCCGCCTGCAATTCGTGGCCGACAAGACCGTGGGGCCGGGCCTGGTCGACAACGTTCTCGTGCAATCGGTCACCGACACCTCGCGTCCGCCGGCCGCCGAGGCGCAGTGATCGCCCCCGAGCGGCCGCAATCCGCCGCCGCCGCCCGGGGGGCGGTTGCGTTCCGTGGACGGTTCTGGCAATTTCGCGCCGCTTTTCCCGGGAACCGGCATTCGGGTTTCCGTCCATCCGTCACACCGAGTTAGCTTCCGAGGGTTCCAAAATATGGCGAACGAATACTGGCTGGTCGTGGCCTGCGGTGTCCTCGCGCTGATTTACGGCGCCGTCACCGTTCGATCCGTCCTGTCGGCGCCGGCCGGCAACGAACGGATGCGCGAAATCGCGGCCGCGATTCAGGAAGGTGCGCGCGCCTATCTCAACCGCCAGTACGGAACCATTGCCGTGGTCGGCGCGGTCATCGGCGTTCTGCTGGGCCTCAGGCTCGGATTGCTGGTCGCGATCGGTTATTTCATCGGCGCCGTCCTCTCGGGCGCCGCGGGCTACATCGGCATGAACGTCTCGGTCCGCGCCAACGTACGCACCGCCGAAGCGGCCCGCACCGGCGGTCTTTCGGCCGGCCTTGCGATCGCGTTCAAATCGGGCGCCATTACCGGCATGCTGGTGGTGGGCCTCGCGCTCCTGGGCGTGTCGGTTTACTACTTCGTGCTTCGTAACATCGTCGACGCCGGTACGGTCGAGGGAACCCGCCTCATTCTGGAAGCCCTCGTGGCGCTTGGTTTCGGGGCCTCCTTGATCTCCATCTTCGCCCGCCTCGGCGGCGGCATCTTCACGAAGGGCGCCGACGTGGGCGCCGATCTGGTCGGCAAGATCGAAGCCGGCATTCCCGAGGACGATCCGCGCAACCCCGCCGTGATCGCCGATAACGTCGGCGACAACGTCGGCGATTGCGCCGGCATGGCGGCCGATCTGTTCGAGACCTATGCCGTCACGGTCGTCGCGACCATGTTGCTGGGCGCCATCCTATTCTCGGGCCCGAACCAGGAAGCGATGATGGCCTTGCCGCTCGTCATCGGCGCCGTGTGCATCATCGCCTCCGTCATCGCCACCTTCTTCGTGCGCCTCGGCGCGAGCGGAAACGTCATGGGGGCGCTTTACAAGGGCCTCATCGCGAGCGGCGTCATCGCCGCGGCGCTGATCGCGGCGATCATCGACTGGCTGATCGGCTTCGACGCCGAGTACGTAGCAAAGGCAAGCACGATCACGGGCGCCGGGCTTTACG
>JAKZXM010000199.1:0-9283 GCA_047514975.1 Rhodospirillales bacterium | reverse complement strand
GGGGAAGGAGAATCGATCATGGCGGACGTTACCGAATCACAGGTCCTCGAGGCGTTGAAGGAGGTTCGCGATCCCGATCGCGGCTCCGACATCGTCACCCTCGGAATGGTGTCGGGCCTTCAGGTGCGGGACGGACACGTGGCCTTCGCCGTCGAGGTCGACGCCCAGCGCGGGCCACGGCTCGAAGGCTTGCGCAAGCAGGCGGAAGAGGCGGTTCACCGCCTTCCGGGCGTGCTCTCGGCCACCGTCGTCCTGACCGCGGAAAGGCCCGCCGAGGCCGCCGGCGCCGCCTCCGGCCCGGCCGCCGGGGCGCCGCCCGGCGCGCGCCCCGGCGGTGCCATGCTGCTGCCCGAGATCGGAGCCATCGTCGCGATCGCTTCGGGAAAGGGCGGCGTCGGCAAGTCGACGACGGCCGTCAACCTGGCCCTCGCGCTTCATGCGCTCGGATTTGAGACCGGCTTGCTGGACGCCGATATTTACGGTCCTTCGATCCCGCGCATGCTGGGGATTTCGGCGCGACCCACGACGACCGGCGATAACAAGCTCGAGCCCATGGAGAACTACGGCGTCAAGTGCATGTCCATGGGGTTCCTGGTCGACGAGGAGACCCCGGTGGTCTGGCGCGGTCCCATGGTGGGAACGGCGCTCGAACAGATGATGCGCGACGTGAACTGGGGCGCGCTCGACATCCTCGTCGTCGACATGCCGCCCGGCACCGGCGACGCCCAGCTCACCATGGCCCAGCGCGTGCCGCTCGCGGGCGCCGTCATCGTCTCGACGCCCCAGGACATCTCGCTCGTCGACGCCCGCAAGGGCCTCAACATGTTCCGCAAGGTGGACGTCCCGGTCCTCGGCATCGTCGAGAACATGAGCTACTTCGTCTGCCCCCACTGCGGCTCGCGCTCCGAGATCTTCGACCACGGCGGTGCGCGCCGCGAGGCCGACCGGCTGGGGGTCGATTTCCTGGGCGAGATTCCGTTGGACATGGCGATCCGCGAAACCTCGGACGGCGGCCACCCCATCGTCGTCTCCGATCCCGAAGGCGCCCATGCCAAGACCTATCTCGAGATCGCCCGGACCATCGGCGCGAAGATCGCTCAAGGGCGCGAGACCGAGGCCGCATCGCGGCCGAGAATCGTCGTCGAATAGGGGCGCGCGAGTTGCGGCCGCGCGCGGGCGACGAACCCCGCGCGGGCCTTCAGCGCAGCATCCGCTTCCGTGGAATCGCACCGGCCTACGCACCGGCCCACGCACCGGCCCACGGACCGGCCCCGCCGCTCCAATCTTGCGGTGCCGTGGGCGGCCGGGAGGCAGAGTTGGTTCCGCGTGACCGGAGTATGGGTTAGCCGCCGAACGCCGCCTTGATCGCCTGAAGCCCGCTTTCGAACGTTTTGCGGATGCCCGCGACGGCCGCGTCCTCGGCGCCCACGGGGTCGAATTCGGCCGACCAGGTGACGACGCACCCGTCGCCGTCGTCGGCGACCCCAAGGGTGCCGACGTAGTTCGAGACCGCGTCGATGCCCGAGAGGATTTTGTAACTGTACGCGCGCTTCAGGTTGTCGGCGAAGCGAAGCTCCTCGACGATCGTGCGACCGTCGGCGGTCTTGATCCGGCGGATCTGTCCGCCGTCTTCGCTCGCGCAATCCTCGATCCCGGGCAACCAGCCGGGAAGCGCGAACCACCCGCCGATCAGCGCCCACACCTGGTCGGCCGGAACGCCCAACCGGATCGTCGTGTCTACCTTGGCCATTTCGTCCTCCTCTTCGCCCATGATCCGTTCGCGGCGCGCCCGATGATCCGTTCGCGGCGCGCCCGATCAAGCGCCGCGAATCCCCGCGTCGCGTCGACATCGGGACCTTCGCCGTTGTTCCCGCCTACTCCCTTCGCGCCCCCGCATCGGCCGCGACCCCGTCCGAAGGCGCGACCGTCTCCATGAGCTCCTGCCATTCGCGCTTGCTGAGGCCACTTGTGTCCGCGGAGACCTTTTCGCCCGCGATCATGCTCCGGATGACCTCGAGCCCCTTGGCCGAGATGCGCGCGCCACCCATGGCGTGTTCCGTGAACGCATCATGGGTCAACGGAACCCAGCGGCCGAGGGTCTCGAGCATGACCTCGGCGTATGCGCGGATCTCGTACTGGGCGTGGGCGTCCGCCCTGAGCGACAGGAAATGGAGCAGGTTGTAGAGATCGATCTTCCAATACCACTGGGTATAGGTGTTGAGCGTCAAGTTGATGCGCGCGAGTTCGCGCGCCAGGCCGCGCCGCGTCGGGTCCAGGATCTCGCCCGCCGCGTCCTCGTTAAGCATCTCCTCGTAATGGGCATGGCAGCGCTCGGCGTCGCTTTTCAAAAGGGCGAGCACTTTCGCGGCCTCGTCGCCGTCGAGGACCTCGCCGCGGCCCTGGCGGTTGCTTTTCGACTGGGCGCCCAGGTGTGCCGGCGGCGGCACGTAGTACTCCTTGTCGAGAATCGAATAGCGCGCCGAGTACTCGTTGACGTTGGCGGTGCGGTGCCGGATCCATTGACGCGCGACGAAGATGGGAAGCTTCACGTGGTACTTGATCTCGCACATCTCGAACGGCGTCGTGTGGCGGTGGCGCATGAGATAGTTGATGAGCCCGGCATCGCCGCGCACGCTTCGCGTCCCCTTGCCATAGGACACCCGGGCCGCCTGAACGACCGCGCCGTCGTCGCCCATGTAGTCGACGACGCGCACGAACCCGTGGTCGAGCACGGGCATCGGCTCGTAAAGAATCTCCTCGAGCGCCGGCACCGTCGCCCGACGGGTCTCGAAGCGCTGGCGCTTCAGCGATTCGATCTCGGCGTTTTGTTCGGCGCTCAACTCCATCCGTCGCCTTTCGCGAAGACGCGCATCCGTGTCGCTGCGGACACTGTAGCGTCTCGCGGTGCCCGGGCAAAGCGAGCGCGGGCCGGCGCGCGGTGGACCCTGCGGCCCCCCGCCCCAGGCCGCGCGCAACTTGGTGCGGGTCCGGAACAGCGGGGCCCGCGAGACGTAAATCCGGTCCCCCATCCGCGGCGGATGCGCGGCGGATCGCGGTTCGCGAACACGACCGGAGCGCGGATGGCGGAGACATTCCGGCGGAAATATTCCGGATCGGGTCCAAAGCGCCCTTTTCCAAAGCCCGCAAAGCCACTATATTGGAGGTGTCGGGCAACCGACTATGGTGATAAACGTCGTTCGAAATAAGCGTTGCGGACCCGGGGGCAGTACCCGGCGCCTCCACCAAATTCCCGGGCGCCCGATCAGGGCGCCAGGCCCACGGGGGCGATACAGGATCGACGCGCGCGGTAAAGGTGCGATTTTCTCCCGGTATGGTACCACCGTTATCGGGCCAAACTCACAAATGCCAATGATAACGAGGCATTTGCTGTAGCCGCCTAAGGCTGCAACGGGGTTCGGAGGGCACCTGGCAACAGAAGCCCTCCACTCGTTTGCGGCGTGGAGTGTCGTGAAGCAGAGGCCCGATGGTACGACGAACCCGCGGCGAATCCCCCCTCGACTACGACGCCTGGATCGAAGACGCGATGCAGGGCGTGGTGCGCCGCGCGCTTGCCCGCGTTATCGAAAACGGGCTTCCCGGCGAGCATCATTTCCACATCACGTTTCTCACGGGCGCCCCGGGCGTGCGGATTTCCGCCCACCTGAAGGCCCGATATCCATCGGAGATGACGGTCGTCCTCCAGCACCGGTTCCACGACTTGGTGGTCGGGGCCGACGCCTTCGAGGTGACGCTGACCTTCGGGGGAGTCGATGCGCGGCTTCGCATCCCGTTTGCCGCCGTCACCTCGTTTGCCGATCCAAACGTCGACTTCCTCCTCAAGCTCAAGGGGCGGCCCGGCGCGGAGGTTTCGGAGGCAGGCGAGCGCGGTGCGTCGCGCCCGCCCAAGCGCAAGGACGTGCCCGAACCCGATTCCGCGGGACCGCGCCGAAAACCGCTCGTTCCGGCGCCGGTCCAGGACGCCGCGGACGGCCCCGCCAAGTCCGACGGGTCAAACGAAGGACCCGCCGCGGAAGGGACGACGGGCGAGATCATCGCGTTCGACGATTTCCGCAAGAAATAGCGACGCCTGTTGGCGCGGCACCCGGAAGCGACCGATCGCGACCCCCCAAACGGTGCTTGATCCCGAGGTAATGCCATGGGTTCGACCGTCTACAAGGACATGTTCCCCCTCGCCGAGGACACGGCGACCGAGTATCGGCTGATCACGTCGGATCACGTGAGCGCGGCCGAATTCGAAGGCGAGACCATCGTCAAGGTCGCGCCGGAAGCGCTGGCGCGGCTGGCTGCGGAAGCCCTGCGCGACACCCAGCATCTGCTGCGGTCCAGCCACTTAGAGCGGCTCCGCGCGATCCTCGACGACGACGAGGCCTCGGACAACGACAAGTTCGTGGCCCTCGAATTCCTCAAGAACGCGAACGTCGCCGCGGGCGGCGTGCTGCCCATGTGCCAGGATACGGGCACCGCGATCGTCTTCGCCAACAAGGGCCAGCGCGTCTGGACCGACGGCGACGACAAGGCGGCGCTGACCGAGGGCATCCATCGGGCCTACGCCGAGAACTACTTTCGCTACAGCCAGCTCGCGGCGCTGGACATGTACGAAGAAGTGAACACCGGCAACAACCTGCCCGCTCAGATCGACATCAACGCCACCAAGGGCGACGCGTACGAATTCCTGTTCATGGCCAAGGGAGGCGGCTCGGCCAACAAGACCTTTCTCTTCCAGGAGACGCGCGCCCTGCTCACGCCCGAACGCCTGATGGCGTTTCTCGAAGAGAAGATCGTGGCGATCGGGACCGCGGCGTGTCCGCCCTATTACCTGGCGATCGTGATCGGCGGCACGTCCGCCGAGATGACGCTCAAGACCGTCAAGCTCGCGAGCACCCGGTACTTGGACCGCCTGCCCACCAAGGGCAACAAGTACGGCCAGGCCTTTCGCGATCTCGCGCTCGAGAAGTCGGTGCACGAGATGACCCATTCGCTGGGGATCGGGGCGCAGTTCGGCGGCAAGTACTTCTGCCACGACGTGCGCGTGATCCGGTTGCCGCGTCACGGCGCCTCGTGCCCGGTGGGGCTGGGCGTGAGTTGCGCCGCCGACCGTCAGATCCTGGGCAAGATCACCGCCCAAGGCGTGTACCTGGAACAACTGGAAACCGATCCCGCGAAGTACCTGCCCGAGGTCCCGGCCCACGCCGTCGGCGGGGACGCGGTGGCGATCGATCTGAACCAGCCCATGGACGCGATCCGAAAGGCCTTGAGCGGACTGGCGCTGGAGACCCGCGTTTCGCTTACCGGTCCCATGATCGTCGCCCGCGACATCGCCCACGCCAAGCTGAAGGAGGGGCTCGATCGGGGCGAGGGACTGCCGCAGTATTTCAAGGACCATTGCGTCTACTACGCGGGCCCGGCGAAGACGCCGGCCGGGTACGCGACCGGTTCGTTCGGTCCGACGACGGCGGGACGCATGGATTCCTACGTGGCCGAGTTCCAGGACGCCGGCGCCAGCTTCGTCATGCTCGCCAAAGGCAACCGGTCTGGCCAGGTGACGGAGGCCTGCCAGAAGTTCGGCGGCTTCTATCTTTGCTCGGTGGGTGGCGAGGGCGCGGTGCTCGCCCAGGACTGCATTCGCCATGTGGAATGCGTCGCCTATCCCGAGCTGGGGATGGAGGCGATCTGGCGCATCGAGGTGGAGAACTTTCCCGCCTTCCTCGTTGTCGATGACAAGGGAAACGACTTCTTCTCCGCTTTCGGCCCCGGACGCCGGCGCGCGTGAGCGATCCGCCGTGGCGTCCGCGCCCACGCTCCTCTGGGACGGCGACCAAGGCGCCGCGTTGACGGTCGCGCTTGCGCACGGCGCCGGCGCGACCATGGACAGCCCGTTCATGGCCTTCTTCGCCGGCGGCCTCGCCGGGCGCGGCCTTCGCGTGGCCCGGTTCGAGTTTCCCTACATGGCCGAGCGTCGCGCAAGCGGCGTCCGGCGTCCGCCGGACCGGGCGCCGAAGTTGATCGCATTCTGGCGCGCCGTCATCGAGCAGATGGGCGCGCGCAATCTCGCGATCGGCGGGAAATCGCTGGGCGGTCGCATGGCCAGCCTGGTCGCCGACGAGTCCGGGGTGCGCGGCGTCCTTTGCCTGGGATTTCCCTTCCACGCGCCGGGCCGGCCGCCCGGCGCGCGAATCGATCATCTCGCCACCCTTGCGACGCCGACGTTGATCGTGCAAGGCAGCCGCGATTCTCTCGGCAACCGCGAAGACGTGCGCGGCTATGCGCTGTCCGCGGCCGTCCGGGTGCATTGGCTCGCCGACGGCGACCATGGGTTCAAACCGCGCAAGGCCTCGGGCCGGACCGAACGCCAGAACTGGGTGGAAGGGCTAGCGGCGTCGGCGGGTTTCCTGGAAGGGCTCGGGGACGCGGTTTCGTGATCCCGGTGGAACCGGCCGTGCTTGGCGCCTTCGCCCTTGCCGCCGGCGCGGTCGTGATCTCGCCGGGGCCGGACACGCTTTTGATCGTCCGCTATGCGCTTTCGTCCGGCCACTGGGTGGGAATGGCGACCGTCGCCGGCGTCCAGCTCGGCCTGCTCGTGCATACCCTTTTGGCGGTCGCGGGCGTCTCGTTGATCATCGCGTCGTCGCCGGTGCTGTTCAAGGCCGTCGCGGGCGCGGGCGCGGCGTATCTGGCGTGGCTGGGCGTTCAGGGCGTGCGCGGCGGCGGCCGGCTGAGCCTCGGCATCGCGGCCCCGGTCGGCGCCGCCAAGGCGTGCCGCGACGCCCTGCTTACCAATCTTTTGAACCCCAAGGTGATCGTCCTCTTTCTCGCGCTCTTTCCCAACTTCGTGGACACCGGGCGCGCCGACGTGACCCTTCAGCTTCTCACCCTTGCCGCGACCCTCGTCGTGATCAACGTCGCCTGGCAAGGCCCCATCGCCTGGGCGGCGCAGGCGGCGCGGCGGTGGCTGCTCACCCCGGCGGTCGCAGGCGCCATCGTTCGGGGCACCGGGCTGGTCCTTCTTGTCTTCGCCGCGCTGATGCTCTACCAGCACCTGGTTTGACGGATGCGGGCCGGATGACGAGACGGCGGCCGTGGCGATCAGTCCCGAATACCGCGACTACGTGCTCGAGCTCCTCGGCTCCCTCGGCCGGGTCCAGGCGCGGCCGATGTTCGAGGGCGCGGGCCTGTTCCGTGACGGCCTGATGTTCGGGCTGATCACGCGCCGCGACATCCTCTATTTCAAGACCGACGATCAGAACCGGGGCGAGTACGAGGCGGCCGGCATGGGCCCCTTCATGCCGTACGAGAACCGGCCGACCGTCATGCCCTACCACGAGGTGCCGGCGCATCTTCTCGAGGACTCCGAGGAGATCGCCGAATGGGCCGGGCGCGCGTTCGGCGCCGCGCTCAGGGCCAGGGACCGCAAGCCCCAGAGGCGCAAGCAAACACCAAAGGACGCGGCCCCGTGACCCGCATCGAAGGACGCGCGCGCAAGCGTTCCGTCCTGGTCGCGGGCCACGAGACGAGCGTCTCGCTCGAGGACCCTTTCTGGGACGCCCTGAAGGGGATCGCGGCCGAAAACGGCGTCTCGGTGAACCGGCTGATCGGCGCGATCGACCGCCGCCGCGAGGGCAACCTCTCGAGCGCGCTGCGCGTCTTCGTGCTCAAAAGCCGAGGCCCGGCCAAGGCGTGAGCGGCGGCTCGCCGTAAGCGATCAACGGATGCGGTCGAAAAGCCGCTTCAAGAGGTCCTCCGGCCGCGGCGCGGTCTCCCCGCCGGGCGGCGGCGGCGGCGGGAGTTCCCCGTCCCTGGCAGGCGCCGTGCCCGCCGTCGGCGGCGGCGGGCTTGCGGGCGCGCTCGGCGCGCCTGTGAGGCCGGGAAGCAGGCGTTGGAGCACGGATCCGATCCCCGGCATCTCCAGCACCTTGTCCAGCGGTTTGATCCCGGTTTTCGGTACCGCGCCCGACGGCTCTCCTCCCAGCCCCAGCTTGACGTTGGGGGCGTCGAGCGGTCCCTTGATCGTGAACGGGACCACTTGTCGAACCCCACCCGTGCGGGCGAGAAGCTGCGTGATCAGATTCTGGGCCAACGTCACCTTCCCGGTCACGTCGATGCCCCAACCGGCGAGGTCGACGGTGCCCGCCGCCTCGCCGACGCCGAGGTTGGAGGAAAGCCGGAGGTCGTCGGATCGGGCCCTTCCGTCCGCGATTCGGAAGGTTCCGCTGATGTCGGCGAGACCGTTCTTCGGGCCGCCGCCAAGCACCCCGCCCAACTGGTTGAGACCCTGAACGAGACCCAGCGCCGCCGCCATCGCGGTGCCTTGGGACGCCTCGTTGACATCGAGCCGGCTGAGCGACAGCGAGGCGTTGCCGTCGAGGGCCGAGACCAGATCGGCGACGCTGGCGCCCGTGGTCTTGAGCTTCGCGTCCACGTTCATGGCCCCCGTGGCGGCGCGTTTGCCCGCCACGGCGCCGAGCGCTTCGCGGACAAGGGCGTTCGCAAGCGTGACGTTTACCTCGATCGCGTTGGGGGGCGCACCCTCGGGGCCCGTCCGGACCAGGCCCTGCGCCTGAAGGGCGCCGCCGAAAAGCGTTCCGGTCAGGGATTCCACGTCGAGCACGCCCGCCTGCAAGGTGGCCGCGACGCTGACGTCGCCAAGCGTGTAGCGCCCGTAGCCGATCGAGCGCGCTTGGAGACGCAGATTCCCGTCGGCCCGCGCCAGCGCCGCGAGGTCGATGGCCTCGGTGGGCCAGCGGCCGCCGCCGGTCTTGGCGGCGATGCGCCGCAATAGGCCCGAAGGCCCGTTCGCGCGCCGCGGCCCGAACGCAGCCGGGATGAGGCCGCCGAGCCCCGGGCGAAGCGGGTCCCGCACCTGCGCGGCGCGGACCGCCGGCAAGAAGGGATCCACCACGATCTCGCCCGCCCGCAGCTCCGCGCTCACGCGTGGACGGACGCCGTCCCACGCCAGAGCGGCGCTGCCTTCGACGACGACCGCGCCGACGGCGGCCTTCAGTCCCTTGAGACGCAGCGATTGGCGCCCCAGCTCGACGCCTGCCTCGAGGGCGACGGCGCCGACGGCGCCGGCGGGGCGGTAATCGGTGTCGAGGCGCGCGAGCAGCGTCTTCAGGTCGGGATGCTCGGCGCTGACGTCGAACGCGACGCCGGTGAGAAGGTCCAGAAGACTCGGCTTCCCGGAAATCGAGACGGCGCCGCCGGCCGCGGTGACGCGCGCCTCGACGGCCGATTCCAGCAAGGTTCCGTCGAGGCTCGCGACCAC
>JAKZXM010000198.1:0-11321 GCA_047514975.1 Rhodospirillales bacterium | reverse complement strand
GTCGCCGCCGTCGCCGGCGGTCGCCACGCTCACGTGTTCGCGCGCCTTTAGTGCAAGGTCCCCGACCAGAAGCGCGGTGGGGTTGCCGAACGGCTCGCCGAACGCCCGCACCATGTCGTCGAGCGCATCGGTCACGCGTGTGCTCGCCGGAAGCTCGGTGTGCTCGGTGCCGAGGTGCTCGGCGATCCGCCGCGCGCGCGCCCGTTCGTCGTAGGCGCGCGCCTCGAAGGTCATGGTGAAGGTCTTGAGGGGGACGTCGCCGCGGCGGCGCTTTTCGTCCGCGAGCAGCGCCGCGACCACCGAGCTGTCGACGCCCCCCGAGAGGAAGCACCCCACCGGCACGTCGGCGACGAGGCGATCGGCGACCGCGCGCCGCAGCACCGGCAACAGCTGTTCGAGGGCCTCGTCGGCGCCAAGCGCGCGTTCGCCAACGAAGCGCGGCGCCCAATACTCCTCGATCCGCGTCTCGCCGTCCCGCCACTTCAAGAAATGGCCGGGGGGAAGCTTGCGAATCCCCCGCCGGATCGTGCGCGGGGCGGGTACGTAAAGGCAGGCGAGGTACTCGGACACCGCCTCGGGATCGATCCCCAGATCGAGGTCCGGGTGCGCCTCGAGGGCATGGATCTCCGAGGCGAAGGCGAGCGCGCCGACGCGCGTTCGTCCGTAGACCAGGGGCTTGAGTCCGAGGCGGTCGCGCGCAAGCAGCAGCTCGCCTCGTTCCCGGTCCCAGAACGCGAAGGCGAACATGCCGACGAGGCGCGACAGCGCCGGCGCGCCCTCGCGGCGCAACAATGCCAGCAGCACTTCGGTGTCGCTGAACGAGCGAAACTGCTCGCCCGCGGCCTCGAGTTCGGTCCGCAAGTCCCGGAAGTTGTAGATCGCGCCGTTGTAGGCGAGAACGAAGCGGCCGCAATCGGAGACCATGGGCTGGGCGCCCGCGGGGCTGGGATCGATGATCGCGAGGCGGGTGTGCGCGAGCCCGAATCCGCCGTCCGTTTCCTGCCACAGGCCGCACGAATCGGGACCGCGGTGGCCGAGCCGGGCGCGCATCCGCTTCAAGACCGAAGCGCTGACCGCCGTACCGCCGGAAATCCCGCACATGGTGACGCGTTCTCGATTGCCGGGCCGCGCCCTCTCGCCTCAACCGAAAAGGTTGTAGCGAAGGATGCACCAGATCGCCCGGATACCGTCCCTCCAGGTGATCTTCTTGCCGTCTTCGTAGGTGCGCCCGGCGTAGCCGATTCCAACCTCGTAGATTTTCGGCCGCGGCGCGAGGCGGCTGATCTTGGCGGTGATCTCGGGCTCGAAGCCGAACCCGTCCTCGTTCAGGGTGATCTGTTCCAGCACTTCGCGGCGGAACACCTTGTAGCAGCACTCCATGTCGGAAAGGTTCATATCCGTGAACATGTTTGAGAGCTGGGTGAGAACCCTGTTGCCGACGCTGTGCCAAAAATAGAGGACCCGGGTGCTGTCGCCGCCGCGAAAGCGCGAGCCGTAGACGACGTCGGCGCCCGTGTTCACGATGGGCGCCAGCAGCTTTCCATAATCGGCGGGGTCGTACTCGAGATCGGCGTCCTGGACCAGCACGATGTCGCCGCTCGCAAGTCCGAAACCGGTCCGGACCGCCGCGCCCTTGCCGCGATTCGCCGCGTGGCGGGCGACGACGATCGAGTCGTCGGCGGCGGCGAGGGCTTCGACGCGGGCGAACGAATCGTCGCTGGAGCCGTCGTCGACGATGACCAGCTCTTTCTCGAGGCCGAGAACGTCCGCCGCCAGCACGCGGCCGACGAGGGTTTCGAGGGTTGCGGCCTCGTTGTAGCAGGGGATGACGACCGAGAGCTTCATAGGAGCGGGCAATCGTTCGGCGTGAGCCCGAGCACGTCGGCGCGGCCGGTCGCTGCACTGAGTGCGGGCAACGTCCTTGACGCAAAGGTCCGCGTATCCAGCGTCGCCAACCGATTCGCGCAGCCCGCATCCTTAAGCGCGCGCGCCAGCATGGCGAAGGGGGACCCGCCGTCGCTCGCGTGGCTCACCAGCAGGTGCGTCACGCCTTGCGATCGGAGCTGACGGAGGAATCGGCTGGGATCGCTGGCGGGCGTGGCAAGATCGACGAGTGCCTGTTGCACCGGATGGGCGAGGAACGTCGGCGCCTCGACCAGGTAAACCAGTTGCCGGTCGGTCAGCGCCAATCGGTCGCCCGCCTCGAGGTTTGCGTTGACCCACGGCACCGGACCGTAGCCGGTCACGGTGCGTTCGTGAAAGGCCTCGCGGTCCTCGCCCGAGACCAGATGACGAGCGTAGCTCGCCGAAAAGAGCGCGTGCCCGGCGAGTTGCGCGGCAACCGTGAAGGCCAATGCTGCGCCCAAGGGAAAAAGGTACGCCGGCCGATCGCACCATCGTCGCGCCGCGACGCTCAGGCAAAGAAGAACGACCGGAAGCACGGGCAACAGGTGGCGGATGCGCAACGACGAACCGATGAAAAACCACAGCGCGTAGAATATCACGACGGTCAGCGCGGCGGGGCCGAGCGGGTGCGCAAGCATGCGGTGGCGAACCCGCCAAAGGCCTGCGAGCGCGAACGGAACCGCGAGAAGCGGATAGGCGCCGAGGCCCGTTCGCCCCGATTCGAAGACCGGCGATGCGGCGAGCGTGGCCTTGAACGGATAGGCGAGCAACCAAAATGGGTTCGTGGGAACCGCCCTCTGCGTTTCAAAGAACGCGACCTCGAGATTTTCGGCGTGGGCGGCGTCCCAAAGGCCTCGGTCCGGATAGTCGAGCCAGCCGTACAGCATGGGAAAGACGGGATCACCCGTATGCAGCGCGTTCCAGACGTACCACTGGCCGCCGGCGAGAAGGGCCGCCAGGCCAAACGCGCCCGCGCAGGCAATCCGGCGGCGCCCGAGCACCATGACCAGGCCCATCGCGGCCACGAACAACAGCCCCGTGTACTTGCCCGCCATGAAGAATCCGGCCGCCATGCCGGCGAGCACCGCGTAGCCGACGCCGCCCTCGCGAATTGCCGCCGCGGCGGCGATTACTGCGACGAGCACGAACAACGCGATCCGCACCTCGACCTGGCCGGAACCGCCGCCGTAGACCACCGCCGGCGTGGTCACCAGGACCAGGGTGGCCGCAAGAGCCCAGCCGCGGTCCAGGAAGCGCCGCGAGATTCCGTAGAACAGCGCCGCCAAGGCCCAACCGCTGGCCCACGTCCAAAGGGTCAGCGCCCGCTCGCCGCCAAGCGCGAGCGCCGGGAGATACGTCATCTGGACGCCCAGGGGCACGGCCCCGTCCACCGCACGGGGCACGAACTCGATCCGGCCCGCGCCGAGAAACTGCTTCGGCAACGCGAAGTGGTAGGCCAGCGTGTCGGCGTCCGCGGGCGGCGCCAGCGCCTCGAGGAAATCGAAGGCGAGGGCGACGCAGACAAGCGCAACCAGGATCCATTCGATGCCTTGCAAGCGCAGGGCGTGGGTGCGTGCGGGCGGGCGGCCCAGGAAACCGATCCCGCACGCGCCGGCGAGCAAGAGCGCGATTAGCATGCCTCGGCCCAAGGCGCCCGAGACGCCCGCGAAGAAAACCACCCAGCCGAGGACGCCGAAGCCGACGGCGAAGCTCCACCCCAATCGCTCGTGCCAGCTCAACGCGCCGCCGAGGCCGAGGCCGCGAAGCACGGCCGCGCCAAAGCCGACGCAACTGATGCATTGGGCGATGACGACCGCGAACGCCGTCATGCAAACCCCATCGCGTCGAGGATGGGGCGCGCGAGGTGGCGGAACTGGAACACATAGGCCGCCGCGACGCCGGCGACCCACAGCCACAGCAGAGCCGCGGTCAGTCGCACGCTCATGGCGCCGCGTCCACGCACGTGCGCCGACGCGCCGCCTCGATGAACGCGGCGCGCGGCTGCGCGCGTCCGAAGACGTGCGAAAACGTCGCCCGGATCAAATTGACCGGCGCCTGGACCAGCACCGCGGCAAGGCGCGGGAACCGGCGCCGCCGGGCGTAGCTGCAGGCGGCCTCGTAATGGATCGCGACGATCCGGTACCAAAGGCTCGCCAGCGCCGAGCCCCGACGCCCGCGCAACGCGGCCGCATGGCGGACCGCGATCCGCAAGCCACAGCGAAGACGGCTTTCCGTGCGGCTCATGATTCCGTGCTCGCTCACGTGATAGCGGACCAAGGGCGTTTCGAACACGTGGAATTCGGCGGCCGGATCCTTCAGAAGCGCGAGCCACAGATCGAAGTCCTGGGCGTTGGGGAGCGTCTCGTCGAACCCGCCCGCGCCAAGCGCGGCGTCGAGGCGGACGACGACGCTGCAGGTGTCGATGTAGCCCTTGCGATAGAGATTGACGTACGGGTCTCCGGCTTCGCGGAAGCGGCGCGCGCATTCGTTCGGCGTCACCTCATCGCCGTCATGAATCCAGCCGTCGTGGGCGACCAGCACGCGCCGGGTGCCCGCGATTTCGGCGAGGCTCCGCTCCAGCTTCTCGGCCAGCCATTCGTCGTCGGCGTCGAGAAAGGCGACGAAGCGCGCCGAAGCGCGCTCGAGGCCACGGTTGCGCGCGAACCCCGCGCCGCCGTGGGCGACGCGCAGCACCTGGACGTCGGTTCCGCCCATGCGCCCCGCCGCCGCCTCGGCCTCGGCCTCGGTCTCGTCGGGCGAGCCGTCGACGACGACGATCACCTCGCGGGGCTTGACGGTCTGGTTCGCGACGCTCGCGAGTGCGCGGGCGATGGTCGCGGCGGCTCCATAGGCGGGGATGACGACGCTCACGTCGGCGAGACTGGGCGCGCGCGGATCAGGCGGCATCGGCGTAGGCTTCCAGGGGCTCGGTCGGCGGCGTCGCGGAATGCGCACCTTCGATGTGAACGCGCACCGCAAGCTCCAGCATGAGAAGTGAGTAGAGCCGGTAGGCGTGGTTGCGCGGTCGCGCCAACAGCCGCTCGATTCCTTGCGCGGTCCACCAGCCGCGGGCGAGGGTTTCGGGGCGCGTCAGCACGGAGCGGATGACGGGCGCAAGGCCCGCCTCCAGCCAGGCTGGCAGCGGCGAGACGAACCCGCGCTTGGGCGCCTCGAGGACCGCGTCGGGAAGGAAGCGTGCGGCGATCGCGCGCTGCAACCCCTTCTGGCGGCCGTCCGGGGTGCGAATTGCGGGCGGCACGGCGAGCGCCGCCTCGACGAGCCGATGGTCGAGGAAGGGCACCCGCGCCTCGACGCTGGCCGCCATGGACGACCGGTCGAGAAGGGTCAGGAGGTCCTCGGGCAGGTATGCGTTCAGATCGGCGTAAAGGCCCGCGGTTTGCGCGGGGCCATCGAACTCCTCGAACAGCGCCTCCTGGACCTTGTCCGACGGCCCGAGCCGACAGCCGATGAGGGCGCGCATGGGCGGCGGGAAATGGCAGGCGTGGTCGTGGAGATAGGTTCCGCGGTTGCCGTCGAAAGCGGCCGCGCGGGCCAGCTTCCACGCCGTCATGGGCGCGAGCCTGGCGGCGGCCGGCTCGATCAGCGACGTTCGCATCCACGCCGGCAGGCGAAGATAGGCGCGTTCGATGCCGAGCCGGAAGTATCGACCGTAGCCGGCGAACAGCTCGTCGCCGCCGGTTCCGTTGAGGGCCACTTTGACGTGGCGGCCGAGCTCGCACTCCACCAGGTAGTTGGGAAGAAGGGCCGCGTCGTTCAGCGGCTCGTCGCAGTACCAAGCGAGCTTGGGAAGATGCGCCGCCGCGCCCGCCGCGGGAAGATCGAGGATGCTGTGCGTGGCGCCGTAACGCTCGGCCACCGCCGCGGCAAGCGGGCTTTCGTCGACGCCGCCGCCCTGGAAGCGGACCGTGAACGTCTCGAGCGGTCGTTCGACCAGATCGGCGGCCAGCGCCACCATGAGCCCGGAATCGATCCCTCCCGACAAGAGCACGCCCAGCGGAACGTCGCTTCGAAGCTGGAGGCGCAGGCTGTCGCGCAGATGGGCGATCAAATGGTCCGCCATCGCGCCCGGATCATCGGGGAACGACGGTTCCGGGGCCGGGCGCCAATAACGCCGGTTGCGCACCGCGCCGTCCGATCCGACCTCCATCGACCGGCCCGGCGGAAGCTTGCACACACCCTCGAACAGGGTTGCGGGAGAGGGCACGAAGCCGTGCGCGAGGTACGCCGAAACGGCGGCCTCGTCGATCGCGGGCGCGATCAGGCCGGACGCGAACAACGCCTTGATCTCGGAGGCGAACACAATGGCGCCGCCCGCAAGCCGGGCCCAGTAGAGCGGCTTGATGCCTAAGCGGTCGCGAACCAGCAAGAGCCGGTGCGATCCGGACTCGTAGAGAGCCAGCGCGTACATGCCGTTGAGGCGGTGGACGAAATCGTCGCCGTAGGCGCGCGCGAGCGCCAGCACCACCTCGATGTCGCCTTGGGACGTGTACGGATAGTTCCGGGCGCGCATCTCGTCGCGCAGCTCGAGGTAGTTGTAGATCTCGCCGTTCCCCATCAACACCCGGCCCGCATCCCTATCCACGAAGGGCTGATTGCCGGTATCCAGATCGATGATGGCGAGGCGCACGAAGCCCGCCTGGAAGCGGCCGTCCTCGCTCTCGTAGCGGCCCTCGCCGTCGGGGCCGCGATGCGCCATCACCGCCATCATGGCGGAGATGTCGGCGCGCTGCATGCGCGCACCTTCAGGAACGAACAATCCTGCGAGACCGCACATTTATCCCTCGGCGAAGCCCGGCGACAGGGTGGCCAGCGCGGCCGTCCGGGTTATAGACGGCGTTCCCCGCCGCGTTCCCGCCGCACGCGGGGCGGGTGTTCGATCCAGGACTGCCACGGACACAGCGACGATGGTTTTCAAGGCCGCCAAATCAGCCATTTGGCATCTGACGCATCGGCGGTTCAAGAGCGCGGAGGCATGATTCCGCAAGCGAACGCGATTCGGCGAGATCAACGAGTTCTTCAAGTATCAGATCATCTCCACGGATTCCGAATACTACACGCTTCCGTTCGTAGCGAATCCATTTTGCGCCGCCAAGGAAATGGCGTCGCGGCCAGATCGCCAGGATTTGTCTCATGAGGACCCTGACGACCGGCCCGCCAAGCAGGGCTCGGGCACGCGGCGAAGCGAGGCGTTGAAGCACTTCGCGATCACCCACGATCTGGTCAAGGACCGTGTCGGCGCCGACGCCGTGATCCTAGATGTCTGCCGCAACAGCGGTTCTTCCTTGATCGGTTCCACAACAAGCGCTTCACCAACCTGCACGGCCTCGAGCCGCGGGCAAGAACGCGAACGACGGCCTCCTGATTGCCGGTGACGTGGACGGCGAACGGGTTCCGCTCTCTACCAGCCATTTCCTGTTCCGGCAATCGAGCCCCGCTCCTAAGCCGCTTCGACCGAAACCGTGCCTTCCCAAGGAAGCTCGACCTCCGACGACATCTCCAAGGTGCGTGCCGGCTCGCCGCGGCCGTAGGCCGGCCAATGGGTTGCGGGCTTCAGCTGGACCGGCGCTCCGGCGGTCAATCGCCAAGCCACCGTGGCGCAACGGATGACCGCGCCATCCGGCCTCGGCTCAACCGCGAGCGTGGTATGCAGGCGGCGAGTGACGCGGTGGCGGCCGCTTCCTTCGACGCGGTCGACGATCCTGAAACCGCTGTCCGAGAAATGCCACGTTCGTCGATGGGCGTCGACGCCGCCGAGGCGGGCAAAGCCGTGATGGATCAGCGCAACCCAATCCGGGCCGCGCTCGATGGTCGGCGGCGGCCCGCCCACGAGACGGCGGAACCCCTCGTCGTAATAGGGCTTGTTCGCAGGAAACGGATCGTGGCCATCGATGGTCAGCGTGTTGTGGGCGGCCGCGGCGACGGGGCGGAGTGCATCCGCCGTCTCGCCGTAGCGTCCCCGCCCAAGATCGCGGAAAACGGGCGTCCTTTCGAAGTGAAGCTCGAAGCCGCCGAGGTCGCGGTGGCCGTGTCCGGGGTAGGGCGACCAACCGTCGATCCCGATGCACCCGAGGCCCGACCACGGCCCGAAGTCGAACCGGAGCCAGCCGTCGGCTTCGAGCGCGGCGGCCGAGGCTGGCGAACACGATTCGCGAAGGGCAACGAACGCCGTCCGGTCGTCCTCGGAAAGGAACCCGCCCCAGCCCGCGCCGGCGTCGCGCCCGGGGATCAACGCCGTCAGGAATTCGGGCGGGCAATCGGGCGACGCATCGCCGATCACGGGCATGCCGCCGGGCAGCACGAGGCGCGGAACGGCCGCGACGGCGCGGCGAACGACGCGCTCAAGCGCGGGCGCGGCGGGATGATCCTTGGCCCGCGCCGCCAGCCACGCGTCGGCGTAGAAGCGCGCGACCAACAGGTGGTAATGGGTCGAGCCCTCGCGCAGCGCGCCGGAAGGGGCGAAGATCCGCTCCGCCTCGCCGATCAGAATCCGACAACCCAGCTCGGCCGTGCGCGTCATTCCGAATGCCAGTCCGAGGCGGAACAGGCAGCGGCCGTTGTTGGCGAGATGGTTGGACGTGTCGTGCTCGCCAAAGTACTCGAGCCTCTCGGCGATGGCGGGCGCGTGACCGGCGAGGCAGAAGGCGGTCTCGCCGGCCGGCGCCGGCAGCCCGTGACCGGCGGCGAAGTCGAGCAGATTCACGCATCGCTCGGCCGCCGTGTACGGGTGCCAAGCCCAGCCGTCCGACACCGCCGCGAACCTCTCGCGCCAAGCGCTCCAGAGCGCGCCGACCCAGGCCGGATCGGCGCGCGGGCCCAAAAGCGGCAGCCACGCGAACCGCTGCGCGGCGAGTTCCGTCTCGATGTCGTCGAACCGGGTCTCGAACAGATCCCCCGCCTGGCCGGGAGAAAGGGTGACGTTGGTCCCGGCAAGGGGAAGCTCAATCGGGTCTTGGGGCGCGCCCGCGTTCGATTCCCCGTAGCCGAGCGCCGGTTGCTCGGGCACCACGGAAAACGGGTCTTCTAGGTACGGCGGGCGGTGGGCGACGAATGCCGGCGGACCGGGAAAGCGCCCCAACGCGCGCCCCAACACCCAGCGCCGAAGCACCGGATCGTCGGCGATTCGACGTCCCTTGCGGACCAGATCGTTGATCATGTGCGGGCCCCGTTCAACGCCGCCCCACGACCGCAACGGAGCCGCGCGCGGCTTTCGTGCCCTCGGCGGCGCGTCGCGAGGCCCGCCCGGAAGGGCTACGTCGGGAGTCGCGGGCGCGCCGCGGCGACGGCGAAGGCGGCCACCAGCCACAGCGCGCCGAGCCACCACCCCTGCCAGATCCCGTAACTGAGCGACGCGATGGTGAAACCGGTGACGAAAACCGCGAGCCAAACGGCCTTGTCGGTGCGCGCCACGGCGCTTGCGGCAACGGCGCGCACCGCCGTGACGAGAACGAGGGCCAGGGCCGCGGCGCCGACCACGCCCAGCTCGAGCCAAACCTGAACGGCCGCATTGTGGGGGTGCAGCGGGATGGGCTCCTGCCCCGTGTCCCACACGGGTCTTCCCTCCCCGTCGTAGTAGGTTCGGGCAGTCCGGTCGTCTGCGTCATAGAGGGCACGGGACGTGTCCATGCCGTGGCCCAGCAACCATCTCTCGTCGATATGGATGCCGGCATTCCGCCAAATGTAGAGCCGGATGTATGCCGACGGCAGGAGGCTGGGCGCCGAACGAACGACCTCATCGATCGGCGGGATCGCCTTCGTCATCAGCGGCACCGCCAGCACCCCGAGGGCGATCACAGCGGCGAGCGCCGTTGCGGCCAGGCGCTGGGTGACGAGGGCGGCCACGAACGCCGTGCCCCCGAAGGCGATGGCGATCAGGGGCGCCCCCTTCCCGGCCAGGACCATGACGGCCACCGCGAAGAAGAAGTACGCGACCGCGAGCACCCGCAAGCCCCGGTTGAAAAGCGCCAGCGCCCAGGTCCACATGAGAAGCGCCGCCATGGTAAGCCCGTTGTCGAAAGTAAACGCGACACCGAGCAACACGGGGGAGTGGACGGGATAGCCCGCTTGCGCCAGCACCCAGCGATAAAGGGCGACGTCCGTGACCAATTCGACGGCGAGGAGCGCGAACCCCAACACCCCGCCCGCGATCACCGCCTTCTCGTAAACGTCGCGCTCGCGCGCGGTCAGGCCGGCGGAGGCGGCGACGAAGGCGAGACCCGCAAACGATGCCACCGCAAGCGACGTCGCAGCGTCGAGGGAATCGAAAGGGGTGAGCGACCAGAGTGCGCTGAGCGCCGCCCAAAGGACGAGCGCCCCGAGGGCGAATGCGGGCCCCCGCGCGAGGCGCGGGAAGGCGCGCGCGCGGACCACGTATATGGCGACGGTCGCAATCGCCGTCACCGCGAACAGGGGCGCGATTCCTTTGGGCGCGTAGAAGGAGATCGGCAACGCGAGCACCGCTGCGGTCCCCAGGACGTGACCGCGGTTCAGCATCGACGGGCGTTGCCGGGGTTCCGGTTCTGACACGACGGCGGCTCGAGGCGTGACGCGAGACCCACCCTATCTCTTCGCCAGCCGAGAGCCAAGCGCGAACGTACCCGTTGCGCGGGCGTTCCACGGCAAGCGTCGCCATGCCCTCCAGGTTGGGCGGTCTGTGGGCACGGTAGGCGGGCTCGCCCGGATAGCGGTTGAGGACGCGGCCGATCAGCCAGCGCGCCAAAACCGGGTCGCCTGCCAGCGGTCTTCCCTTGCGCGGCAGCGATGGGATCAAGGGCCGACGCCGTCAGAAGATCATGTAGACGAAGGGGGCCATGTCCCCGCCCCGATAGACGGCGATCAGGGCGCAGAGGACCGCGGCGCCAAGCGTAAAAGGGACCAGCCAAAGCCACCGGTTGTCCCAGGCCAGGGCCATTGCGCCGCCGCCGGGCGGCACCGGCGTTCGGGGCTCGACGGCGAAGGCGGTCTCGATGTCCTCCGTCAACTCCTGGGTATTGGGAGCGAACCAGACGATCACGAGTAGAATGCCCAGCCATGGGAAGATGGTCAGATCCAGCAACGGCGTCCTGCCAGCCACGAGGCCCGCTTCCACGAGCAACGGTCCCAACTCGCCCAGCGAGTCGAAAAGCCTCGGGGTCAGCACGACGCCGTGAAGACCCGTCATGCCTTCGAGGATGGTGATGGCCCGGTCCCATGTTTCGGCGCGGAAGAAGACCCACCCGACGACGACGGCGAGAAACGTCAACAGCCGGGACAGGCCCCGTTCCAATGGCGAGGAACGGGCGGGGTCCCGGCCCAGGCGCGCGCAAAGCGCCCGCCAAGCGTGGTTGATCACTAGGCTCAGGACCTATTAATCATGTTGCGCAGGTGATGAAGGATTGATTCAATGGCGGCATCAGGAG
>JAKZXM010000197.1:0-6360 GCA_047514975.1 Rhodospirillales bacterium | reverse complement strand
GTCCTCGTAGAACGCGCGGGTCTCCTCTGAATTCCGGCATCGATAGGCGTTGTGGTGAAGTCCCTTGATCATGCTTTCCTCGTTCATTCGCGAAACCGTCGGTATGGCGGGGCGCTCTCGGCGAGGAGAGGCGGACCGGCTTCACCGCCGGGCGCCGGCTCGTCCCGCCTTAGAGCGGATCGCGTTTGATTGGAACCGCGTCGCGGTTCCAATCAAACGCGCCGATCCGCTCGACCTCGATAGTGTAGACCAGATTCACGCGCCCGCTGGATCGCCACAGGCGAATCCGAGCGACCGCGATCTGGTCTAGCGGTCCGATCATAGCACGGATGCGGTTTCGCCGTTCAGAAGAGGACGCGCAAGTGCGGCGCCGGCCGGCCGGTCTTGAACTCATGCAAGACGCGCTGGGCGAGATCGGGATAGCGCTCGATCAGCAGATCGAGCATGTCGTCGGCATCGGCATCGGTGGTCTCGTCGGCTCCAGCCGCCGTGCACAGGGCGCGGGCGATCAGGTAATCGGTGCGTTTCGTGGTTTCCATCGGACGTGCTCCGAATTCGGTCGCTCGTCGCGTTCGCGATTCCGCGAAACCGCGGAAACCGCGTCGTTCAGGAACCCTACGCCGCAAGAGTTACCGATCCGTTACCGGGCCCCGCGCCTTGGTATCTCGGCGAACCCTCACTCGTTCTTCCGCACTGGGATTTCCATCCCGTCCTCGCCCCAGATCAGGGTGCCGGCAAAGATCTCGCCCATTTCGGCGATGGTGCGCTCGCGAATCCCGTCGCGGTCGGTCTCGATCGGAAAATGGCTCGCGACCAAGGTGCGCACGCCGGCGTCGCGGGCGAGCTCGGCGAGCGCCCGGTGCGGCATGGCGGCGAGGTCAGATCCGGGGTTCTCCATGCGCACGCACATGTGCACCAGCACGTCGGCGTCGCGGGCGATCGTGTGCATGGCCTCGCACGGTCCGCAGTCGCCGGAATAGGCGAAGACGCCGTCGTCGGCCTCCAACCGGTAGGCGTAGCACGGAAGATACGGCTGCACGTGGGGCACGCTCGCCAACGACAAGCGCCAGTTGTCGCCCTCGACGGTGTCGCCCTCGGAAAGCTCGATCACATCGGTCTTGGGCAGCGCGCGCTCGCCGGTGCCGCCGCGCCGGTGGTAGAGATTGACGCTGGTCGGGTGGCTCGTCCGCGCGATCAGGTCGTCGGCGAAGGCGCCTTCGGGCCCGAACAAGCGGTCCATGAACTGCTGCAGGCCGGGCGGTCCATGGATCTTCATCGGCGCCAGCAGGCCCGCCGCCATGTCCCAGCGGTTGAGGAACAGCCGGATCAGATCGACGCAGTGGTCGTAGTGCAGATGGCTGATGAAGACGTGGGTCACGTCGGTGCACGAGAGGCCCACCTCCATCAGGCGCTGGTACGCGCCGGGGCCATGATCGAACACGATCACGTCGTCGCCGGTCCGGACCACGTAGCCCGACGAGACCCGCTTCAACGAAGGATCGGGGACGCCGGTCCCCAGAAGATGCAGTCGCATGGCCACCTCGCACTGGAAAATTGCGTCGCAGCTATAGCAGTTTCGTCCGCCGCTTGACACGGCCCGAGGCACAATAGTCGAATGGCCCGCCCGTGTTTGCGGGCCGAATGCCGTACCGACTACCGCCCACTGCGTGCGAGGCGCCGGCGATGGCGAACACGATTCCAGGCGTCCTGACCCTGGTCGAGCCGGCCGGCGACGAAGCGCCGGTGATGTTCGATTCTCCGCACAGCGGCAACATCTTCCCCGCCGATTTCGCATCCATCGTCCCCGAACTTGCGCTCCGGGCCGCCGAGGACGCGTTCGTCGACGAGCTTTATTCGCAAGCCCCGGCCCAGGGCGCGGCGCTTTTGTGCGCGCACTTCCCGCGCACCTACATCGACCCCAACCGCGCCGTCACCGACCTCGACGCGGCGATGATCGAAGGCGACTGGCCGGAGCCGCTCGCGCCCGGCGACAAGACGGTGAAGATGGGAAGCGGGCTTGTCTGGCGCACGTGCTATCCGGACCTCGAGATGTACGACCGCAAGCTCACGGTCGCCGAAGTGCGCCATCGGATCGAGTCCTATTACCGGCCCTACCACGCCGCGCTCGCGGCCCACCTGAACGCGCTGCATGAAAGGCACGGCAAGGTCTGGCACGTCAATTGCCATTCCATGCCGTCGCTGAGCTCGGCCAAGTCGCCCGAGGGCCGCGCTGGGATCCAACGGCCCGAATTCGTGCTCGGCGACCGCCGCGGCGCCACCTGCGCGCCCGAATTTACCGAACTGGTCCGCGATACACTCGCCCGTTCCGGCTACGATGTCCGGCTCAACGATCCCTACAACGGCGCCGAGCTCGTCGTCGCCTATTCCGCGCCCGCGGCCGGCCGCCACAGCCTGCAGATCGAGATCAAGCGCGCGCTTTATATGGACGAGGACACGCTTTCGCGGAACGCGGGCTTCCAGCCCCTCAAGGCCGACCTTGCGCGGCTGATCGCCGTGATCTGCGACTTCGCCAAGAGCGGCTGAACGAACGAAACGAAAAGGAATCGCGCCATGGCGCCCACGGACTTCCCATCCGAGACCTTCGCCGCCACCCGCCCTCATCGGCCCAACGTCATGGCGACACGCCACGCAGTCGCCGGGGGCCATCCGTGGACCGTCCAGGCCGGCTTCGAGATCCTCGAGGCCGGCGGCAACGCGTTCGACGCCGGCGTCGCCATGGGGATCGCGACCAACGTGCTGGAAAGCCAGTTCACCTCGTTCTCGGGCGTCGCGCCCTCGCTCTTGTATTCGGCCGAACGCCGCGAAGTGGTAGCACTCAGCGGCGTCGGCGTTTGGCCCAAGGCCGCCTCGGTCGCGTACTTCCGCGACAACCACGAGGGCCGGATCGAGGGGATTTGGAACGCGATCGTGCCCGGCGCGCCCGACACCTGGCTCACGGTGCTCGACGAATTAGGGACCATGTCCTTTGCCGACGTCGCCGGCGGCGCCATCCGCTTCGCCCGCGAAGGGTTCCCCATGTACCCCTTCATGGCCCACATTATCGAATCCAGCGTCGAGAACTTCCGCCGCTGGCCGTCGAACGCCGCCATCTACCTGCCCCAGGGAAGGCCGCCGGGTGTCGGCGAGATGTTCGTGCAGGCCGATCTCGGCGCCACCCTTCAGTACCTGGCCGACGAGGAGAGCGCGCACCGAAACGACGGTCGCAAGGCCGGAATCGCGGCGGCGCGCCAGGCCTTTTACGCCGGCGACGTGGCGACGCGCTTCGCCCGCTTTCACGCCGACAACGGCGGCCTTCTGACCCGCGACGACATGGCCGGATTCCGCATGCGCGCCGAGCCGCCGAGCCGCATCCGCACGCGAGGCATCGACGTCTACGCGGGCGGCCCTTATTGCCAAGGCCCCTCGATGCTGCAGGCGCTGGCGATCCTCGACGGATTCGAACTCGCGGCCATGGGCCACAACTCGGCCGACTACGCGCACACGATCATCGAGGCCATCAAGCTGGTGGCCGCCGACCGCGAGGCCTGCTTCGGCGACCCCTACGTTCTCGACGTGCCGCTGGAAGGGCTCCTGTCCGAAGACTACGCCGCCGAGCGCCGCGCGATGATCCGGCCTGGCGAGGCCTGGCCGGACATGCCGCCGGCGGGCGCCGTCGCGGGTCGCGCCTGGCCGACGACGGGCGACGCGGCCGCCGGTTTGCGGGGCGCGGCGGCGCAAGCGATGTCCGGCGAAGCGGCGCTTTCCAACACGTCGTACTTCTGCGTGATCGACCGCGACGGCAACATGTTCTCGTCCACACCCAGCGACGGCCAGGGTCAGGGACCGGTGGTCCCCGGCACCGGCCTGGTGCCCTCGACCCGCGGCCTCGCGTCGTGGACCGATCCGGACCATCCCAACTGCGTGGCCGCGGGCAAGCGGCCGCGCCTCACCATGGGCCCGGCATTGGCGATCGCCGGCGACGAGGTGTTCATGCCCTTCGGCACGCCGGGTTCCGACGTGCAACTACAGGCGATGCTGCAGGTGTTCCTGAACGTCTTCCTGTTCGGCATGGACCCGCAGACGGCGGTCGAGGCGCCCCGGTTCGCGACCTACAGCTTTCCCGCCGCCTTCATGCCGCACGGTTACGATCCGGGCGCGGCCAAGGCGGAGCCCGGCTTGGGGCAGGACGCGTTCGACGCGCTGAGCGCACGCGGCCACAAGATCGCGTGGTGGGAGGAGCGCGCCTGGCCCGCCGGCTCGATGTGCGTGATCCACAAGGACCTCGAATCCGGGGTCATGCGGGTCGCCGCCGATCCCCGCCGCTCCGCCTACGCCGCCGGCTGGTAGGCGCGTCAACGGAAGTGCCGGACCCGAGCGCGCCCATGGCTGAACTTGTCCCCGATCCCTTGGCGGGCGGAAGCATCGCCCGTATGGGCCGCGAGTTTCGCGCGCGAATCTCGTCTGTGGCGGCCGTGACCGTCGCCTACCTCGCGCGCATCGCGGCCCTGGACGCGCGGCTCGGTTCCTTCGAGACGGTGATGGCGGAATCGGCGCGCAACCAGGCCCGCGCCATGGACCGATTGTTCGCGGCCGGCACCGATCTGGGTCCCCTGATGGGCGTTCCCGTCGCCATCAAGGACATCGTCGCGGTCGACGGCGCGCCGACGACCGCCGGATCGAACGTGGCCGTAGGCGATCTGATCGGGCCCGAGGGATCGTTCGTCCGCGCGCTCAGGCGGGCGGGATGCGTGATCCTCGGCAAGACGCGGACACCCGAGTTCGCCAACGGCGGCGGCCGGTTCGCGGTCTCGAGCGTCCGCCCGACGCCGTGGAACCCATGGGACGCAAAGGTTCAGCGGGTTCCGGGCGGATCGTCGAGCGGCTCGGCCGTGGCGGTCGCCGCGGGACTCTGCGCCTTTGCCGTCGGCTCCGACACGGGCGCCTCGGTGCGCGCGCCGGCCGCGCTTTGCGGCGTCTTCGGGCTCAAGACCACGGCCGGGCTGTGGCCCTTGGACGGCGTCTTTCCGCTGTCGCGGAGCCTGGATACGCTCGGCATCCTGACGCGCACGGCCGCCGACGCCGGCATCGTGCTCGGCGCGATCGCTGGATCGCCGCCGCCCGATGCGCCGCCGCCGCGGGGCTTGCGCCTGGGCTTGGCGGAGCCGTCGTTCTTCTTCGAGGGCTTGGATTCGCGCGTCCGCGCCTGCACCGACGCGGCGCTGGACGCCATGCGGGGCGCGGGCGTCGAACTCGTGCCGGTCGCCTGGCCGGAAGCCCCGCAAGTGGCCGAGCATATGCCCAGCGTGGTCGCGGCCGAGTTCATGGCCGGTATGGGGCGCGAACGATTCGAAGCCGTCCGCGAGCATATGGATCCCTACGTCGCGGCCGGCCTGGCGGCGGGGCTCGAGACCGGGGCCGCGGATTACGCGAACGCGATGCGGGGCTATGGCGCGTATTCGCGCGCGGCCGCCGAGCGGATGGCGGGCGTGGACGCGTTCGTCACCCCGACCGTGGCGATCGTCGCGCCCGCGCTCGCGTGCTTCGAGGACCGGGACTTCTACGACCGCCATTCGTCGATCGGGATGCGCAACACCCGGCCCGCTTCGTTCGCCGGGCTCTCAGCCACGTCGAACCCGATCCCGGGGCCGGAGCCGGGCCTGCCCGTCGGCCTCCAGGTTATCGCCCCAGGCTTCGAGGACGCCCGCGCGGTCGCGATCGCCGAGACCATCGAGACGTTGGTGGGCCCGCCGCCGAGGCCCGAGCTTGGCCCGTTCGCGGAAGGGGCGGGATACCGCGAATGAGGAATTCGGCCGCCGTTTAAGGTAACAAGGACCGAGGGCGGAATGAGATGCGCTGGCGCAGAACACTGACCGTTGTCGGCGCCCACGCCGAGGGCGAGGTCGGGAACGTGATCACGGGCGGGATCACCGACGTTCCCGGAGCCTCGATGTTCGAGAAGAAGGAGTACCTCGAACGCGAGGCGGACGGGATCCGGCGGATGGTGCTGTTCGAGCCCCGCGGCGGTCCCTGCCACGCGGTCAACGTCGTGCTGCCGCCGACGATGCCCGAGGCCGATGTCGGTTTCGTCATCATGGAGGCCACCAAGTACCCGCCCATGTCCGGATCGAACACCATCTGCGTCGCGACCGTGGTGCTGGAAACCGGCATCAGGCCGATGATCGAGCCGGAAACGCGCCTGGTGATGGAATCGCCGGCGGGCTTGGTCGAGACCCTCTGCCGGTGCCGCGACGGCAAGGTCGAAGAGGTCCGGTTCACCAATGTGCCCGCCTTCGTGCTCGACGGCGGCCACGCGCTCGAGATCGATGGCCTCGGCGCGGTGCGCCTCGACATCGCCTATGG
>JAKZXM010000196.1:0-3298 GCA_047514975.1 Rhodospirillales bacterium | reverse complement strand
GCGAAGCCGAGCCCTTCGGGCAGATCGCCGCTGTGAAGCTGGATCGACGGCTCGCTCGTGCTCACGAAACCTGTCTTCGTCGCCGGCCCCCGGCCGATCGCTCGGCGGGTCCCGGTCGTGGTGGTGCCCAGGAGAAGACTCGAACTTCCACGGCCTTTCGGCCACAGGTACCTGAAACCTGCGCGTCTACCACTTCCGCCACCTGGGCAACCCGGAAAGAAACCCGCCCGCGCGCCTTGGGCGGAACGTGTCGTTAGCGCCCGGCGCCGCCTGTGTCAACCGCCGCGCCGGGCGCGGGCGCCCCGATTCGGACCACGATTCGGACATTGACGGGATCGGCGGGCACATTGTAAGGCAACGCACGTCAACGCGTAAGCGAAGCCGTACGGGCCCGAACCCGGTGGCGCCGGCATCGGCGTTCGCAATCGGGTCGAACAGAGGGACGCCATGGGCCGCAACGTGGTCACGGTTTTCGGCGGCTCGGGGTTCATCGGGCGCCACCTCGTCCGCCGCCTTGTCACCAGCGCGGACGTGGTGCGCGTGGCCGTGCGGGACCCGGAGGCGGCGAGCTTCCTGAAACCCATGGGCGACGTCGGCCAGATCGTTCCGATCGCGGCCGACGTGACCATGCGCGATTCCGTCGCGCGCGCGGTGGTGGACGCGGACGCCGTCGTCAATCTGGTGGGCATTATCTACGAGCGCGGCCGGCGAACGTTCCAGCGCGTCCACGCCGAAGGCGCCGCCCACGTGGCCCAGGCGGCGCGCGACGCCGGCGCGCGCGCGTTCGTCCACATCTCCGCCATCGGCGCGGACACGGGCTCGACCTCCGAATACGCGCGCACCAAGGCCGCGGGCGAGGCGGCCGTCCGCGAGGCGTATCCGGACGCGGTGATCGTGCGCCCCAGCGTGGTCTTCGGTCCCGAGGACCGGTATTTCAACCTGTTCGCCGAGATGACCCGCTTTACGCCGGTGTTGCCGGTCCTCGGCTGCCCGCTGGTTCCGCGCGTGAGCTTCGGCGAGGGCGAGCGGGGAATCGCGATCGACGTGTACGGCGCCGGCGGCCCGCGCGTGCAGCCCGTGTACGTGGGCGACGTCGCGGACGCGATCGTGCGCGCGCTCCAGGACGCGCGCCATCGCGGCCAGGCGTTCGAACTCGGTGGCCCGTCGTCCTACAGCTTCAAGGAGATCATGGAGATCGTCCTGGCCGAGACCGGGCGCCGGCGCCTTCTCGGTCCGGTGCCGCTCGGGCTCGCGAGCTTTTACGCCTGGTTCCTGGAGAAGCTGCCCGTGCCTCTCTTGACGCGCGACCAAATCGAATTGCTTAGGACCGACAACGTGGTCGGCGCGCGGGCGCTGACGCTGGCCGATCTCGGGCTCAAGGCGACGCCGGTCGAAGGCGTCGTTTCGGCCTATCTCGGCCGTTTCCGCCCCGCGCGGCTACGCGAGCGCGCCCGGGTCTGAGCCCGGACTTTTCTTGCAACCCAGTCCGTGGCCGGCCGCGACGATGGTGTCCGCGAATTCGCTCAAGTAAACCGAGCCCGCCACCGTGCGATGCACGAGGACGCTGCGGCGGTCGCTCTCGTCGGCCTTGCGCCGCAGCACGCCGAGCCCGCTCAAGGTGTCGAGGGCGCGCGTGACGGCGGGCTTGGAAATCTTGAGACGCGCCGCCAGGCCGCGCACCGTATGCGGCGGCGGCGTCATGTAGACGCAAAGCAGAATCGCCATCTGGCGGACGGAAAGATCGGGCGCCGAGCGATGGATGCCGGCGACAAGCGTCCGCCGCCACAGCTCCAGCGCCTCCAAGTCGCCGAGATCGAATCCCACGCCGACACCGGATCGTTTCGGTTCCGGATCAATTTTACCGTCGCCTCGGGGGCGGCGGCAATCCCCCGCCGTTAGCGTTCACGCGCCGAAGCGATCGCGGATCAGCGCATAGGCGGCGCGCAGCCCCATGGCCTCGGCGCCCTCCGGGCGGCCCGGCTTCGCGGCAAGGTTCCACGCCATGAAGTCGATGTGGGCCCAGGGGACTTGGGGGTCGACGAACTCGCGAAGAAACAACGCCGCCGTGATCGCGCCCGCGTAGCCGCCTTCGGGCGCGTTGGTGAGGTCCGCGACCTTGCCCTTCACCTTGTCGCGATAGGGCTCCCAGAGCGGCATGCGCCAGAGCGGATCGCCCTCGGCGGCGGCCTGGGCGAGGAGCGCATCGGCGGTCGCGTCGTCGTTGCAAAAGAGCGCCGGCAGCTCAGTTCCGAGCGCGATCCGGGCCGAGCCGGTCAGCGTCGCGAACTCGACGATCAGGTCGGGGCGCTCGGACGCCGCCTCGAAAAGCGCATCGGCGAGGATGACCCGTCCTTCGGCGTCGGTGTTCCCGATCTCGATCGTCGTCCCCTTGCGGGTCGCGACCACGTCGCCCGGGCGAAACGCGTTGCCGGAGACGCTGTTCTCCACCGCCGGCACCAGCACCCGCAGGCTCACCGGCAGCTTCGCGTCCATCACCATCGAGGCCAATGCCAGCGCGTGGGCGGCGCCCGACATGTCCTTCTTCATGAGCGCCATGCCCGCCGCCGGCTTGAGATCGAGCCCGCCCGAATCGAAGCACACCCCCTTGCCGACGAGGGTGAGCTTCGGACGCCCGCGGCGGCCCCCCCAGCGGATGTCGATCAGGCGCGGAGCTTGGGCGCTCGCCCGGCCGACCGCGTGAATGGCGGGATAGTTCTCGCCGATCAGCTCGTCGCCCTTGATCACGCGGCACCGAGCCCCGAAACTGCGTGCGAGCGACCGGGCCGCTTGCGCCAACTCGCGCGGCCCCATGTCCGAGGCCGGCGTGTTGATCAGATCGCGCGCGAGGGTGATCGCGCGCGCCGTGCGCTCGACGTGCGCGCGGTCGACGCCCGCGGGCCACACCAAGTGCGCGAACCGGGCCGCGTCGTCGCGGTAGCGCGAGAAAGTGTAGGTCCCGAGCGACCATCCGAGCGCGACCCGCGCGGCGATCGCGGGATCCAAGTCTCCCTCGAGGCGGTAAAGCCCCTCGGGAAGGCGGGCCGCAAGCGACGCCCATTCCCAGATGTCCTCGCCCGCGGGCGCGCCCGAGGGTCCGGTCCCGAAAAGCACCCGCGCGAGTGCGCCGTCGTTGCCCGCGACCAGCGAGATCGTGCCGGGATCGGCCCTAAACCGCGTCCCGCGGATCCAGTTTCCAAGGGGTTTCGGTTGCCGCTTCACCCACGCCGCCAGCGCGTCCCTTGCAAGGGGTACGATCGGGGTCGCGTCGGCGCGCGCCTTTGTGCTCAAGTATTGCATG
>JAKZXM010000195.1:0-4788 GCA_047514975.1 Rhodospirillales bacterium | reverse complement strand
CGACGATCTCGAGCACGTTCTGCTTGGTGAATCCGCCCCCGAGGAACGCTTCGAAGTCTTGCGCCGAGGTCCGTCCGCGGTTTTCGACCAAGTTCAGCGTGAAGACCCGCAAGGCCTCCAGTTTGGGGTCCTCGTAGGGGCCGACCGCGCGGGCGGTTTCGATGACGTCGTCGGGCACACCCTCGCCCTTGGCGAGCAATGTGTGGGCCGCCATGCAGTAGTGGCAGTCGTGATACGCGTTGATCGTGAACCACACGACGTGGCGCTCGGTCGGGGTGAAGCTCGATCGCATCAACAAGCTCGCAAGCGTGTCGTAGGCCTCGAGCGCGATCGGGGCTTCGGCGAGCACGCCGTAGAGGTTCGGGATTTGGCCGAAATTCTGCTGGGCGGCCTCAAGCTGCTCTTTGCTCCCGGCCGGTGCGGAGTCGGGGGTATGGATGGTGAATGTCGTCATGGGATGTCTCCTTTTCGGTGGGTTTTCGTCTACGCGGTCTTTCATTGATCAAACGGTCTAAGTTTCGTCAAAAAAACTACGCAGTCTCGAGAACGGCAGGCGCGCCGTCCACCGGGTGCAGATGGAAGACCTTGTTCATGATCTTCCACTCTCCATCGACCTTTAGCAGTGTGAACAAGTCGGTGAACCGGTGACCGGTCCAGTTGTCCAGCTCGAGGCGCACGGTGGCGACCGTATCGACAAGATCGATGCCGGCGATCCGTGCCTGAAGCCCGCTCGCCGGACCGTTCGCGTCATTCCAGTCATAGAGCTGCTGGATGGGGCCCGCGAACAGCTCGGCGCCGACATAACCGAAGATCGTCGCCTCCTTGTGGAATGCGGGTTTCATATGCTCGCCTCTGCCGGACTTGGCGCTATCGATGTAGTGCTGGACGACATTGGCGATCAGGTCATGCTCGCTCACGTTTGTAGGGGCGTTGCTCATGGTTTCACTCCTCATTTCGTGTGGTATGGATTCCTGTTGACGATCGCCTAGACCTGAATCATTCCGCCGTCGGCGACGAGGTCGGCTCCGGTGAAGTAGCTGGCATCGTCGGAGGCGAGAAACGCCGCGGTCGCGGCGATTTCCTCTGGTTGGCCCGGGCGGCGGAGCGGCGTCCGCTGGACGACCTGCGCCCCGAACGCGTCGATTTCGTCCTGGCTCAGGCCGACTTTCCCCCAGAACGGCGTTTCGATGAGCCCCGGACTGACGACGTTGACGCGGATGCCGCGAGGCGAGAGTTCCGCCGCGAGGGTGCGGCCCAGCGAACGAACCGCTGCTTTCGTCGCCGAATAAACGCTCGTGTTCGGTAGCCCGGACTGGGCAACGACGGAAGCGTTGAGAATGACCGACGCACCTTCCGAGAGAAGCGGCAGGGCCTTCTGAACCGTGAAGAAGAGTCCACGAACGTTGATGTTGAACAGGGCGTCGAAGTGCTCTTCCGTCACCGCCTCGAACGGACCGAGGGGTGCGATACCAGCGTTTGCAAAGAGCACGTCCACGCGGCCGAACTGGTCGCGGACTTGAGCGAACAAGCGGTCCAGATCTTCGAGATTCGCAACATCACCTTGGATGCCTGTCGCCCGGTCACCAAGCTCGGCGACGGCGCCGTCCAGTGCTTCCAGGTTGCGGCCGGTGACAACGACTTGGGCGCCGTCCGCGATGAACCTGCGGGCGGTGGCCAGTCCGATTCCACTGCTTCCTCCGGTGACGACTGCGACTTTGTTGCTCAACTTACCCATTGCCTTTCTCCTTTCATTGACCGATTGGTCTATGTTTACGCAAAAAAAACTACGCGGTCTCGAGAACCGCAAGCGCGCCGTCGACGATGCCGCGCGGCACCTCTCGCGTCTCCGTCACGCGGCCGATCAGGGCCAGCCCCTGTTGGGCGCTCATAAAGAGCCTGGCGAGATTCCGCACGTTCGTCGTCGGTTTCAGCGCGCCTTCCGATTGCGCCCTTGCGAAGGCTTTGTGGAAAGCGCGTTCGACACGCTGCATGTGTTTGCGGAGAACTGCGGCCATTTCCGCGTCATCCGTGCGGAACTGCCCCATGCTGACGCCCAGCAGGCAGCCAGGGCTCATCGGTCCGGAATGCATTGCCGCCAGGTCGCGCATCACCGCCCGCACGTTCTCGAGCGCCGGTCGATCCGGTTTGTTCAGCCCCCGAAGGATCTCGGCCACAACGGTCCGCGAGTAGCGATCGAGCGCCTTGATGTAGAGCGCCCGTTTGTTACCGAAAGTGTCGTACAGGCTCTTCCGGCCGATCTCCATGGTTGCCAAGAGCTCGGTCAAACCGGTCGCACCATAGCCCTTCGCCCAAAAGAGCTGCATCGCCTTGTCGAGGGCGATCTCAGGGTCGAATTGCTTGTCGGGTCCTCTCGTCATGACCCCAACATGGCAAACGGAAACCGATCAGTCAAGGTTTATTTTGCCGAGGATCAACCTTTTGGTGAGACAGAGAGGCCGACACCCCTTCGGAGTCGACATCGAACGCTTGCGGTCAGTTCGTCTCGGGCCGGAACGGACTCACTTGATTCGCCTCCGACCATCGGCAATCGAAACCAAGACACTACCCGCGCCTCATGGAAAACACCTGGCGATAGATGCCGAGGAGGGGCCTTGCGGCGGCGCCGTGGCGCTTCCAGGCCGGGGGCGGAAGGATGTCGCGGCAAACGGCCCGGAGCTCAGCCGGCTCGTTCGCGCTCAGCATCGCCACCCATTGTACCTCGCCGTCGCCGCCGGGACGCAGCGTGCGCTCGGCGGACGCGAGCCCGGTGACTGCGGCGTCGGCCCGCCACAGCTCGGCCGAGACGATGCCTTGTGCGGCGAGTGCTGCGGGGAACGCGGTCCCGGTGAGCCACGATTGAAGCGCGTCCGCCTGAGCTTCGAGCGGGGCGAATTGCAACGTCGCGACCGCGCCGCCCCGTCCCAGACCCATGCGCGCGACGACGCTGAGACACGCGCGGACATTGTTGCGGAAATTGGGCATGACACGCCGGGTCCAGGGCGTCGGGTTGTCGAGGCGGGCGCGATAGCCCGCCGATGCCAAGGTGCGCACGCTCCGCGTCTCGTAAAAGATGAAATGCCGGGGGCGGGCGCGGACGGCGACGTAGCGCTGGGCGCTCAGGAACCCGGGCACGGCGACGCGTTCGGCGTGGTGCTCGCGGTTGTACCAATCGGCCGCCAGGGCGTCTGAGCCCGAGGCCCAGTCCTGCCAGGCGGCGAGGATGCCGGGCTGGGCGGAATGCCTGTCCGGCTGAGAGCGCACAACGCCTTCAGAGGCCCTGGTCGTCATGCCCGCGCTTGTCGCGGGCATCCACGGAATCCGCGTAACGCTTGGGATTCAAAGACGTGGATCGCCGGGACAAGCCCGGCGATGACGTGAAGGCCGATCGTTTGGCGAACCGAATCGCGGTCGTTTCGGAGACGCGCAGCCGCGACAAATCCGTCGCGATTACGCACGGGCACGAACGTTAGACCGATCAGCGGCGGCCGGGCCTTGGCCACGGACGCGCGGGCCTTCAGGCCACCGGCTCGAGGGATTTGAGGGCGGGCGCGTCGACGCTCGTGGGTGCGATCCGGTTCTTGAAGAATTGGCCGTCCTTCATAATGGCGGCCAGATGCTCGCCGTTGTTCTGGAAAAGCCCGACGTCGTCCAACGGGTCGCCGTCGACCACCAGCAGATCGGCGCACGCGCCGGCGGCCACGACGCCGAGACGGCCTTCCATGCGCACCACTTCGGCGCCGATGACGGTGGCGCTGCGGATGACCTCGGCCGGGCCCAGCACCTCGGCCCGGATCAGGAACTCCTCGGCTTGATAATCGACCAGCTCCATGTCGGCGAGGTCGGTGCCGTAGGCCATCTTGACGCCCGCGGCGCGGGCGATCTCGAGCATCCGCGTCCCGTAGGTCATCACGTCGTCGAGCTTGGCCATGAAGCCGGGCGAACGCCCCATCTCCGCCGCGTGGCGCTTCATGGCCTGGTAGACCACCAAGGTGGGGACCAGATAGGCGCCGGCGCGCGCCATGAGCTTCGCGGTCGCCTCGTCGATCATGTTGCCGTGCTCGATGGTGCGGACGCCGAGCTCGACCGCGCGGCCGACGCACTCGCTCGTATAGGCGTGGGCGGAAACGTAGGTGTGCGAACGCCCGGCCTCGTCGACGATGGCCGCGATCTCATCCCTACCGTACTGGACGTGGTCGATGGGATCGGCGTCGGAGACGACGCCGCCGCCGGCCATGATCTTGATCTGGTCGGCGCCGAGGCGGAGCTCGTCGCGGACCGCCTTCTGCACGTCGGCGACGCCGTCGGCGACGCGGCATGACCGTATGCCGAGATGCGCGAACGCGCAGGGATCGGCCAAGTCGGCGCGGTTTCGGAAATCGCCGTGGCCGCCGGTCTGGCTGAG
Source organism: Rhodospirillales bacterium (assembly GCA_047514975.1). GTDB lineage: Bacteria > Pseudomonadota > Alphaproteobacteria > Rhodospirillales > JASLLV01 > JASLLV01. Next base: position 386 of record JAKZXM010000195.1, on the reverse strand, counting down.
CGCCTTGCCCGAAACGAACATCCGGGGGCCCGTGAACAGGCCTTGGTCCACCGCCTGCTTGTGACCAAAATCGGCGCCGGCGCAGTCGCGGACCGTGGTGAAGCCGCGCATCAGGGTTCGGCGCAGCACCTCGCCGGCGCCGGCGTGAACCAGCGACGGCAGCTTGGTGGGATAGCCGGACTTGCCCGAGCCGATCACGGGCGCGATCGCATGCACGTGACAATCGATCAGGCCGGGCATGAGCGTGCGCCCGCCGAGGTCCACCACTTCCGCCTCGGGCGCCGCGATCGCGCCCTCTTCGACGGCCGCGATCTCGCGCCCGCGCACCAGCACCTCGAGGCCCGCGCGAAGCGCGCCCGCGTGGACGTCGGGAAGGGCGAAGTGCT
>JAKZXM010000194.1:0-6033 GCA_047514975.1 Rhodospirillales bacterium | reverse complement strand
CTGGCCCTGGCGAGCGGATTCGCCGCCGGCGCGCCGGCGGAGCCTGTTCCCGTGCGCGCCGGCGTTCACGAAGGGTACGGCCGCCTCGTGTTCAATTGGCCGACCCCGGTGCCCTATCGGGCGAGCGCCGACGGGTTGCAGCTCGTGGTCACCTTCGGGCGCCCCATCGAGACGGAGTTCGACGTGGTGCTGCGGCGGCTCGGCAAGTATCTGAGCGCCGCCCGGACCGAGGCCGACGGACGCACCGTGACTCTGGGATTGCGGGGACCCCACGCCATCAGGGATTTCTCGCAGGGCGCCGCCGTGGTCGTCGATATCCTCGACGCGAGCGTCGCACCTCCCGAACCGACCGCGCTCGCGACGCCCCGTACGGATGTCGGTGCGGCCGCCGCCGAAAGCGTGTCGCAAAGTGCGTCCTCGCCGGCCGCCGCGCCACCGGCACCCGTGATCCGCGTTCGCGTGGGCGAGCACGACGGTTTCAGCCGACTCGTCTTCGACTGGCCCGAACGCGTCGGCTATCGGATTTCGCGCGACGGCGCCCGCGCCGTTGTCGACTTCAAACGACCCGCCCGATTGGAGCTGAGCCAGTTTCGCTCGCAAAGGCCGAAGTTCGTCCGCGACCTCGCGTTCGCGCCGTCGGCCGACGGCACGCGAGTCACCTTCACGGTACCCGAAACCGCACGGGTGCGGGACTTCCTGAGCGGCCCTAAGGTCGTTATCGACGTGACCGCGCCGCGCAGCGGGGCGCAAGGGCCGGTGACCGCCGCCGCGCGACCCGCGCCGCGCCCCGAGGTCAAAATCGAAAAGGCGCCCGTCCCGGGAACTGAAACCCCACCCGCGTCGCCCGTCGGACCCGGAGCCGAGGCGCCCGCCGAGGCGAAGGCGCCGGCCGATCGTTCGGCCGCGACGGCGGCCAAGCCGACACCCTTGGTGCCCCGTCGACCGGCAGGCGGCGTCTCGACAACGCCGAGTGGTGGCGCGACCAAGGGCACGGCCGAAGCGGCGGAGGCCGGTCCGGTCGCGGGGACCGCCGTTGCGCCGCAAACGCAGGCTTCACAAGCCGCCGTCAGCGCGTCTGCGGTTGAAGGAAGCCCTGATGCCATCCGTCTCCGGTTCGACTGGAACGAACCCGTGGCGGCGGCCGCGTTTCGACGCGCGGAGGCGCTGTGGCTGGTTTTCGACAAGCCCTCGAACGTCGATTTGGAGGCTTTGCGCGCGGCGGGCGGCAACGCGCTGAAAAACCTCGAGCAAATTCCGATCGAAGGTGCGACGGCGTTAAAGCTCGCCACCATCTCAGGCATCAACCCGAGCGTTCGCCGCCAGGGATTCAGTTGGATCTTTGAGTTCCGCCGCCAGGAGATGCAGCCGCCGACGCCCGTCGAAACCCAGGTTCAAGGCCAACCAACGGGCGGCGCCCGGGTCTTCCTTCCCGTCCCCGAGCCGGGCCGAGCGATCCCCATGCACGATCCCGTTATCGGTGACAACCTTGTCGTGGTTCCGGTGATTCCGCTGGGCCACGGCGTCTCGCCCGCCCGGTCCTATCCGCAATTCGACGTACTGGCGTCCGTTCAAGGGGTGGTCATTCGTCCCAAGATCGATTCGCTCCGGGTCCGTCCGCTTCGCGGCGGAATCGAGTTGACCAGTTCGGAAGGACTGCAGGTCTCGTCGACGACCGCGCGCGCCGAATCGGAGCCGACGGGGGGGTTCATGCGACCGCTGACGCGCGCCTTCGATCTCGAGAAGTGGCGGCGCCTGGAACCGTCGGAAGTCAAATCCAATCTGCGAGAACTGCAGCTCGCCGCCGCGACGGTGGACGAGGCCGCGCGCGAGAGTGCGCGCCTCGAACTCGCGCGATTCTCATTCGCGAACGGCTTGGCCCACGAGGCGACGGGCGTGTTGAGCCGGATCGCCGAGGACCGCCCGGCAATCACCGACGAACCCGAGTTCCGCACCCTTCGCGGAGCCGCGTTCTTCATCATGAATCGAATCCCCGAGGCGGAGGCGGACCTCACCCACCCGAGCCTCGAAGGGCTCGACGAGGCGGCATTCTGGCTTGCCGCGCTTCGGGCGTCCGGCGGCGACGCGGTCGGCGCCGCGCCGACGCTGAAACGGACGTCGGGGATCATCCGTCCCTATCCGGCGGCGCTCAAGGTCCCGCTTGGGCTGATCGTGAGCGAGGCGGCGATCGAGATGGGCGACGTCGACGAAGCTAAGAACCAACTGGAGTTTCTTGGCGTCGACCCGCCAGGGCCCATTCAGAAGGCGAAAATAGGCTTTGTCCAGGGCCGCCTGAGCGAACTGTCGGGTGATTTCGAAGGGGCGGTCGGTAAATGGGAAGAGGTCATGCAGGGACCCGACCGCTCGAGCCGCGCGAAGGCCGCGTTCGCCCGCGCCGAGCTTTTGCTGAAGCTTCGCGAAATCACACCCGCCGAAGCCATCGAGGAGTTCGAGGACCTGCGCTTCGCTTGGCGCGGCGATGACTTCGAGTTCAAACTGCTGCGTCGGCTGGGCGATCTCTACCTCGCCGAGGAGCACTATCGCGAGGGCTTGCGGGCGTTGCGCCAGGCGGTGACCCATTTCCGCGCACACCCGGAGGCGAGTGCGATCACCAGGCAAATGGCCGACTCTTTTGCGAAACTTTATTTGGACGACAAGGCGGACGCCCTGGCCCCGGTGACGGCGATCGCGCTTTACGACGAGTTCAAGGAGCTGACGCCCGCAGGCGAAAAGGGCGACGCACTCATTCGCAAGCTCGCCGATCGCCTGGTCGGCGTCGATCTCCTGGATGGCGCCGCTAAGCTTTTGCAGGCGCAAGTGGATTTCCGCCTCGCGGGTGTCGAAAAGGCGCGGGTCGGGGCTGATCTGGCGCAAATCCACCTCTTCGACGACAAGCCCGAAAAAGCCCAGAAAGCGCTCAAGCAAACGGCTCGCGCCGGGTTGCCCGAGGACATCGCCGACCGGCGGCAGCACTTGATGGCTCGGACCCTGGCCGACATGGGCCGCTTGAACGAAGCGATGGAAATTCTCGAAGGCAACGAAAGCGTGGACGCCGAGCTTTTGCGGGTGGAGTTCTTCTGGAGCGAGAGGAACTGGCCAAGGGCGGCGCAATCGCTGAGGCGCCTTGTCCAGGCGATGGAGCTTTCCTCGGCGGCGGCCCTCGACGACCCCGGCGGCCGGCTGATTCTCAATCTTGCCATCGCGCTTACGCTCAGCGGCAACGAGCGTAGCGTCGACCGGCTGAGGACGGATTTCGGCGAGGCGATGGACGGCACCTCGTTTCGCCACGCCTTCCGCCTGATCGCCAGTCCGCAGACCCAGGGTCTTCTCGACTATCGCACCATCGCGAACAAGGTCGCGGACGTGGAACAATTCCGCGAGTTCGTGGCGTCGTACCGCCAGGGCCTTCCCGGCGACATCCCGATCAACCCCAACTGAAGGACCTTCGCCGGCCGCCCGGAAGACGCAGGATTTCCCTTGCGTTCGCCTCGGCGATCGCCTTACTTACCGGCCCTTCAATCGTAGCGGTCATCCGTGAGCGCGTGGAGCGATGGGCAAAGCCGCGACGCAAGCTGCGCGGGCTGAACGGGATTCGCCGGACGCCGGGGGCCGCGCGACCGTAGCTCAGGCGCGTCCCGAAGCGTGTGAACCCGCGCGCGACTACTTCGTCGAGCGCGACGGGGCGCACTTCGCCGGCGTCCACCTGCTCGTCGATCTTTGGGGCGCCCGCCACTTGGATGACTCCGGCGCCATCGAACGCGCGCTACTCGACGCCGCGCGCGATGCGAAGGCCACGGTCCTGAACGTGCACCTGCACAAATTCCTGACCGGAGGCGGCGTTTCGGGCGTCCTGGTGCTCGCCGAATCCCACATCAGCATTCACACGTGGCCGGAACAGGGGTTCGCGGCCCTCGACGTGTTCATGTGCGGTGACTGCGACGCTTACGATGCGGTGCCCGCCCTCGAGCGCGCCTTCTCTCCGAGTCGGATCCAGGTGGAGGAGCGGCGCCGGGGTCTGGCTCCGTGACATGGTTTGACGAGCGCCTCTACCCAGGCGGCACGGTCGGATACACCCAGCGCTTCGAAGTCACGCGCGTCGTCTGCGAACGAAGGTCGGAATTCCAGGAACTCACGATCTTCGAGACGCCGGTTTTCGGCCGCGTCCTCACCCTGGACGGCATTGTGCAGACGACGGAAAGGGACGAATTCGCCTACCACGAAATGCTCGCGCACGTTCCTTTGTTCGCCCATGGCGACGCGAAGCGGGTGTTGATCGTCGGCGGCGGCGACGGGGGCGTGCTTCGTGAGGTTCTTCGCCATGCCAGCGTCGAGGCCGCCACCCTCGTCGACATCGACCGCCTGGTCGTCGATGTCTGCCGCGAGCACATGCCGTCCTTGAGTGACGGGGCCTTCGACGATTCGCGCTCCCATCTGGTGATCGCCGACGCCACCCGGTTCGTGGCGCAGACCACCGATCGCTTCGACGTCGTGATCGTGGATTCCACCGATCCCCTAGGCCCCGGCGAAGCCCTGTTCACGGAGGCGTTCTATGCCGATTGCAAGCGGGTCGTGGAGCCCGAAGGCATTTTGGTGACGCAGAACGGCGTGCCGTTCCTGCAAGCCGTCGAGCTTGCGTCGAGCATGCGCAAGCTCAAAACGCTCTTTGGCGACGTGACCGCCTATCTCGCGGTCGTCCCGAGCTATGTGGGCGGATTCATGGCGCTTGGCTGGGCGAGCGACAACGCCAACTTGCGTCGCCAGCCCGAGACCGCCATCGCGGACCGGTTCGTGCATTCGGGGATCGAGACCCGTTACTATGGGCCGGCGATCCACGTGGCCGCCTTCTCGCTGCCGCGCTACATCGAGCGATTGACGGCGTAAAGGGCGGGCTCGCTGCCGGCCAACCCGAGGGGTCGCGACGGGAGAACGAGATGCGGGGCAAAGTCCTGGTGACCGGCGGTTCCGGCAACGGCATCGGTCGCGCCATCACCGAGCGTTCGCTCGATGACGGTTACGAGGTCGTCAACTTCGACATCGAACCGCCCGGCAACTTGCGCGAGGGCGAGCATCACTACGCGGTCGACATGATGGACCGCGACGCCACCGCGGCGACGCTCGCCCGCGCGACCGCCGAGCACGAGATCACGCGGCTCGTCAACTGCCTGGGCATCGTTCGTCCGGCCCTGCTCGAGGATACGGCGCTCGACGATTTCGACGCCGTGGTCGATATCAATCTGCGCTGTGCGTTCCAGTGCGCCCAAGCGCTGCTTCCGGCGATGAAGGAGGCGGGGTTCGGACGGATCGCCCAGATCACGTCGCGGGCCGCGCTCGGCAAGGAGCTTCGCACCGCCTACGCGGCCACCAAGGCCGGCTTGCACGGTATGACGAAGACCTGGGCGCTCGAACTCGGCCAATACGGAATTACCGTCAACGCCGTGGCGCCCGGTCCCATCGACGGCGCGTTCTTCCGCCAAGTGAATCCGCCCGATAGCCCGCGCACCAAGCGAATCATCGAGAGCATCCCGGTGCGCCGCATGGGCACGGTCGACGACGTCGCCCACGCAATGTCGTTCTTCCTCGACGAACGCTCGGGATTCGTGACCGGTCAGGTGCTTTACGCTTGCGGGGGGATGACGGTCGGCCTCGCCGGTTAGGCCCGGTTCACGCCGATTCGGTCCCCGACCCATCGATTCTCGGCCGGCTGGAGTCTCCTCGGGCGACGCCACGGGGCGCTATCGCGCGGGCGCCTGTCCGGTTCCACCCGTCGGTGTGTCCTATCCGCCGAAGCTGCGGACCAGGCTTCCGACGATCATGAACCAGCCGTCGACCAGCACGAAAAAGATGATCTTGAACGGCAGCGCGATGATGATGGGTGGCAGCATCATCATGCCCATGGACATGAGCACCGAGGCGACGACCATGTCGATGATCAGGAACGGCAGGAAGATCAAGAATCCGATCTCGAATGCCCGTTTCAACTCACCGATCATGAAGGCCGGAATCAAGACCCGCATGGGCATCTCGGCGCGCGCGTCC
>JAKZXM010000193.1:0-4322 GCA_047514975.1 Rhodospirillales bacterium | reverse complement strand
CGCCGCCTCGCGCGAAAGGATGAAGGGTGCGCCCAAATTCACCCGCATGGTCTCGGCCCAATGGGCGTTGGAGGTCGTGAGCGTGCCGTATCGGTGGTGGATGCCGGCGTTGTTGAAGAGCACGTCGAGACGGCCCAGCCGACGCACCGCCTCGACAATCAGGGCCTCCGGCGCGCCGTCTTCGCGCAAATCGCAGGCCGCGAATTCGATGGCGCGGCCGGCCGCCCGCATCTCACCTTCGAACGCTTCGCCGCGCGCGGCGAAGCGACTTGCGGCCAGTACCCGCGCGCCCTCATCGGCGAACGCCATCGCCGTCGCCTTGCCGATGCCGGTGGCGCCGCCGGTCACCAGAACGGCCTTTCCTTCGAACCGCATGCCCATGCCTCGCTTTTGCGCATTTCCGCCTTCGCGGCGGCGCCCTGGCGGAGACGCGCGATCGGGCGCGTTCGCCGTGGTGATTGGCGACCCCAACGGGAATCGAACCCGTGTTGCCACCTTGAAAGGGTGGAGTCCTAGGCCTCTAGACGATGGGGTCGCGATCCCGCCAACGGACTTGATTAGCCTGCCGCGGGCACCGAAATCAAGCCTTTGCGCGTGCCGCGGTCCGCTTCCGCCCACGGTGGTGCGCCCGACGCCGCGCTCGCGCTTTGCATGGCGGCCAGCCCGCCCATACAATCGCGCCGTGGCGGCGGCGCGGCGGCACGTTCGCCGAGGAGTTGCGAACCGCCCATCGAACGCGAGGAGAAAACGAGGGATGCTGCAAGGCAAGATCCTGGTCGCCCAGGGGGGCGGTCCGACGGCCGTGATCAACCAGTCGTTGGTGGGATGCGTGATCGAAGCGCGCAAGTTCGCCGGCGTCGAGCGGGTCTACGGCGCCAACCACGGGGTGCGCGGGATCGTCGACGAGGAGTTCCTGGACCTGACCCAAGAGACCACCCACAACCTCGAGCTCGTCGCCGAGACGCCGTGCTCGGCATTGGGATCGACCCGGGACAAGCCCGATCTCGCGTACTGCCGCGAGATCTTCAAGGTCCTTCGGGCGCACGAGATCTCGACGTTCTTCTATATCGGCGGCAACGATTCGTGCGACACGCTTCGGATCGTGAACGAGGAGGCGGCGGCGGCGGACTATGCGCTGCGCTGCGTCCACATCCCCAAGACCATCGACAACGACCTCCTCGTCAACGACCACACGCCCGGCTATCCGTCGGCCGCGCGCTTCGTCGCCTGCGCGTTCGCCGGCGTGAATTTGGACAACGCGGCGCTTCCCGGCGCCTACGTGGGCGTGGTCATGGGCCGGCACGCGGGCTTCCTCACGGCCGCCTCGACCCTGGGGCGCAAGTACGACGACGACGGCCCGCACCTGATCTATCTGCCCGAGCGCGCGTTCGCGATCGAGAAGTTCCTCGACGACGTGAAGGCGGTCTACGACCGCCTCGGGCGCTGCGTGGTCGCGGTCTCCGAGGGCATCCACGACGCCTCGGGCGAGCCCATCGCCGCCAAGCCGGCGGGTGGAGTCGAGACCGACGCCCACGGCAACGTCCAGCTTTCGGGCACCTCGAGCCTGGCCGACCACTTGACCGGGCTGATCCGCGACAACCTCCAGATCAAGCGCGTGCGCGGCGACACGCTCGGCTATCTCCAGCGCTCGTTCCTGGGATGCGTCTCGGACGTGGACCAGCGCGAGGCGCGCGAGGTGGGCGAAAAGGCGGTGCAGTTCGCCCATTGGGGGAACAGCGACGGCTCGGTCACCATCCACCGCACCGGCTTCTATTCGGTGGAGTACCGCTTGAGCCCGCTCGGGGCCGTGGCCCTGAAGACGCGCGCGATGGAGGACGATTTCATCGCGCCCTCGGGCAACGACGTGACCCGCGACTTCCTGCTTTACTTGAGGCCACTCTTGGGTTCGGGCATGCCCGACGCCTTCCGGCTCAGGCCCAACCGGGTGGAGAAGATCCTGGGCAATTAGCCGCGCCACCGACGGGGGCCACGGCCACCCGAATCGCCCGAGCCGCCACGTGTGGACGCGTCCGGGGCCGCCGCTCACCACGCGCTGGCGGCGTCATCGATGAGGAACTGGACCCGCGTCCGCCCCCGCCAGTTGTCTTGGCGCAGCCTTCCGGCCACGTGCACGGGCGCGCCTTCGGCGTTCAGCAGACCCTGGCCGAGCCCGTTCGTGAGGCTGCGGAACGCAATCGCTTGCAAGCGACCGCCGCCCGCGCCGGCCAGGGTACAGCGAACGTGGTCGTCTCCGACCACGCGCGCGCCCGAGACCCGGGCGCCGGCGATCACGAATCGGGGCTCGGGGTTGCCGACGCCAAAGGGAGCGAGGTGTTCGAGCGCGTCGATCAGCTCGAGGGTCGCCGCGGTGACGCTCAACGCGGCGTCGAGGCGAAGCCGGGGCACGCGCGCATCCGCCGCGATCACACCGTCGATGCGCTCGGCGAGAAAGCGGTGCAGCTCGGCGAGCTTGTCACGCGCGATCTTGAACCCGGCCGCCATGGCGTGGCCGCCGCCTTCGCCGACCAGGCCGCTCTGGCGGGCGGCGATGATCGCGGCGCCCACGTCCACGCCCTCGACCGAGCGCGCCGAGCCGGTTGCCACCGCGCCTTCGATAGAGACCACGAAGGCGGGACGGTTGAACCGTTCCTTGAGGCGGCTGGCGACGATGCCGACGACGCCCGGATGCCACCCCTCGCCCGCCGCGAAAACCACGGGGCCGATCTCGGCAGACGCCTCGAGCGCTTGCAGCGCGGCCTCGAGGACTTCGGCCTCGATGGCCTGGCGGGCCCGGTTGTGCTCGTCAAGGGTGTGGGCCAGGCGCTCCGCCTCGGCCGCATCCTCGGTCGTGAGCAGCCGCACCCCCAGGTCCGACCGACCGACCCGCCCGCCCGCATTGACGCGCGGCCCCAAGACGAACCCCAGATGGTAGGCGCCGGGGCGTTCGCTCAAGCCGGCGACGTCGGCGAGCGCGCTTAAGCCCCGGTTTTCCCGTCCCGCCATCACGCGAAGGCCTTGCGCCACCAGCGCCCGGTTAAGCCCGACCAGCGGCATCACGTCGCACACGGTGCCCAGCGCCACAAGATCGAGGCTTTTCATGAGGTCGGGCTCGGGACGGCGGGCGTACCATCCGGCGTCCCTGAGCGCCCGGTTGAGGCCGACGGCGAGCAGGAACGCGACGCCGACGGCGGCGATGTTCCGGTGCGGGCTGGTCTCGTCCAAACGGTTGGGATCGATCACGGCGACCGCGCGGGGCAGGCGCGCCTCCGCTTCATGGTGGTCGACGACGATCACGTCGAGACCCGCGTCCGCGGCCGCATCGAGCGCTTCGAACGCGGCGACGCCGCAATCGACGGTGATGACGACGTCGGCCCCGCCCTCTTTCAGCGAAAGCAGCGCCCCGGCGTTGGGTCCGTAGCCTTCGCGCCGGCGATCGGGGATGTAAATTTGCGCCGGCGCGCCGACGGCCGCGAGAAACCGCGCGAGAAGCGCCGACGAGGTGGCGCCGTCGACGTCGTAATCGCCGAAGATCGCGATCCCCTCGCCGTTCCGGATCGCGCGCATCAGCCGGTCGATGGCCGCGTCCATGTCGATCAGGTGCGAGGGATTGGGCAGGAGGTCGCGCACCCGGGGATCGAGAAAGGATTCGGCGGTCTCGGGCGCGATCCCGCGCTGCGCCAGCACCCGGCCGACGATCTCGGGCACGCCCAGGCGTTGCGCCAAGGCCAGCCCCTGGCGGCTGTCCGCCGCGTTCACGGTCCACCGCTTCGACGTGAACGATCGTTCCACGTCGGGCAAGGCGAAGGCGGCAGCGGCGCCGGACGCCAGGTCTTGCGACGCGGTGTGTGTGCCCATCGCCCGATTCCGGGCTTCAGTCGCTCGCGCGCCGCAGGCGCGCCCCGTTCGCGAAGTTCCGGTGGGCCTCGACGTAGCGAAGCGTGCCGGTCGTCGAGCGCAACACCATCGAATGCGTGATCGCGCATCCGGCAAGCGTCCGCACGCCGGCCAGCATCGCGCCGCCGGTCACCCCGGTGGCGGCGAAGGTCACGTCGCCCCCGGCCATCTCGGGGGCCGAATACTTGCGCCCGAGATCGGTGATCCCGAGTGCCAACGCCTGCTTTTTCTCGTCGTCACCGCCGAACACGAAGCGTCCTTGCATCTGGCCGCCGATACAGCGAAGCGCCGCGGCGGCGAGGACGCCTTCGTCGGCGCCGCCGACGCCCATATACGCATCGACGCCGCTTTCGGGCTGGGTCGCGGCGACGACGCCGGCGACGTCGCCGTCGGCGATCAGCATGATGCGCGCGCCGGCTTCGCGGATC
>JAKZXM010000192.1:0-4502 GCA_047514975.1 Rhodospirillales bacterium | reverse complement strand
GTTGCCAACGGGTGTACCAGTGAGCCGTGGTCGCAGACCTTGGACGAGCGCAAGCGCGTCGTCGAGATCTGCGTCGACGCCGCCGCCGGCCGGGTTCCGGTGATCGCGGGAACCGGCGCCATCCGCACGGACGACGTGATCGGGCTCAGCCTTCACGCCGAACAGGCGGGATGCGACGGCGTCATGGTCTGGGCGCCGTTCTTCGTCATGCCGCCGGCCGACGATTTGATCGCCCATTTCGAAGAGGTCGCGGACGCGATCGCGCTTCCGATCCTTCTCTACAATCTCCCCAAGTACAACAACAACGTGTTGACGCCGGCGCTGGTGAGCCGTCTGGCCGACATCGACAACGTCGTCGGCATCAAGGAAAGCTCGGGCGATTTCAACAACTTCTACGAAACGCTCACCCTCGCCGGCGATCGCATCCACATCTTCCTCGGTCCCATTTATCGGTACGGCCCGGCCGCGTTCATGCACGGCGCGCGCGGCTACGTGAACTCGCCCGGCAACCTGTGGGGCCCGGAATGCGCCGAGATGCACCACGCCGTCCTCGCCGGCGACATGGAGCGCGCCAAGGAGATCCAGGCACGCGGCCGCGCGCTCAACAATCTGATCTGCGGCAATGGGCGTAGTCTGTACGCGGGCCTCAAGGCGGCCATGAACATCGTCGGCCTTCCCGGCGGCTATCCCCGCAAACCGTTACGGGCGCTGGGCGAGCCGCACTTGGCCGAGTTGCGGGCGGGCCTCGAGACGCTCGATCTGGCGGCCACCGCCGCCGCCGAGTAGAGGGCTAAAACAGCGTATAGATGAACGGCGCCACGGCGGTGCCCTGGGTCAGCACTACAAGCCCGCCGAAGAGGACCGTGAACACGACGATCGGAAGCAGCCACAGCTTCTTCCGGACCCTCAGGAACTGCCAGAACTCGGCGATGAAGGACATGCGCCCTTGGGGTCGTTGCCAGGAGTCGAAGCCGCACGACGCGGCCGCGAGGCTCTTATCACGGAAGCCCGAAGTCCGTCTTCAATTTTTCGAAAACCGCTTCCGCCGCGAGCGCATGCGCTCGCTCGCCATCCCTCGCGGTCGTCGCCGTAGAGACCTCGGTAGTACGCGACTCAGGGTCGCGCCGCGTGTCGGGCGATGTCCGAATCGAGCATCGGTCGCAGCCACGCCCAAGCCCGGCCGGCGACGAGTGCGTTGGTGCGCTCGTTGGGATGGAAGTCCCCGGCGATGAAGTGGCCGGCGCGGTCGCCGCCGATCGCTTTGGCGATCGGGTGCTGGAGGTCGAGGAACGGGATCGCTGCCGCTTGTGCGACCGGCTCCAGCCATTCATAGACGCCGGGCGGGTAGTTGAAGTGGTAGATGCTGACGAGATAGAGCCCGACGCCGCGTTCGTCGCACCACGCCTTTATCCGCCTGAGAAGCGCCTCGCCGAAGGTCCGGCTTTCGGCGTCCGGCAGGTAGGGGTTCGCCAAATCGGCGCCGACGTTCGCGGGTGGGGGCGCGAGCGCCCGCGCCGCCCTTTGGCGCACGAGCTGAACCAAGTGTGAATGTGTGAGCAGCCACTCGAGCCCCGGTATCGCCCGCAGCCGGTCGCGAAAGCGCACCCGCCAGTCCGATGGGTCGCGGCGTCCGAGCGCGAAGGGACCCCCGCCCGTCGCCCGGTAGAGGCCGCTGGAGACCGCGCGGGAGAAGTCGGTGGCGTTCAGGAACACGACCACGGCGATCGGGTCGATAGCGCCGCCGAACGCTTCGAGATAGGCGACGTAGCTCGCCAAACCCCAGCCGCCGGTCGAGGCGTTGAGAAACGCCAGCCGCCGCGGACCCGAATCCCGATCGGCCAGCGACTGCAAGACGGCGGGGGCCGAATCCGCCTCTTCGAGCAGCCAGCCGAAGGTGAACGAGTCGCCGAGCACCAGCACCGCCGCCGTGCCGTCGAGAGGTGCCGGCCCGCGCTGGTGGAGCGCGTTGATGCGGTAGGTGACGACCCGGTCGCCATACTGGTGCCGGGCGCGGGCGCCGGCGCGATTGAGGATCAGGCCCTGGGGGCCGACCACAAGCCAAGTGCCGGTCAGGTTCTGGGGCGCGAAAAGGCGGACCGCCGCTTCGCCAAGCGCAACCGCGAGGACGAGCGGGATCGTGAGCGCGATCGCAGCGGCGAAAATGCGTCGGCGGCCGTGCCCGGTCACGGGGCGCGCGTCACCGGACCGCGGCCGCGAAGGCGGCGGCGCGCCCCAGAGATCCCAGCCACCAAGTCTGGCAAATCTGTGAGTCCCGTAGCAGAATCAAAATAATCCAGCATGATTAGCCATAATTTCTGGATAAATTAGGAACCCGGGGCTTAGTCGTTGAACCATCACGTAGCGGCGGGCGTCGCCACAATGTATTGATTCATATATCAGAATCGCCATCCAAGGTCAGTGAATTTGCGATCCATCTGGAAAATCCGGATCAAGCACGACCAAGTCGGGGTCGTAGCGCACGCCTTCGTTCAGGAACCAGGCCATCTCCATCGCGGTGTTGTCGTTGCCGACGCCCGCGTTGACCACTTCGAAGCGCCCGTTCGCGCTCGCGTTCAGAGGCCGCGCGAGACGCTTCGCGGCAGTGTGCTCGACCGCGACCCCCCAGCCGTAGGTTACCGAATTGCCGAGCATCAGGATGCGCGTGACGCCCTCGGGCTTTTCGTAATCGAAACCGCGGTCTCGCAGTCCGCGGGCGCTCGCCGGCGCGTTTTCGTTCCGCGACATCGGTACGCCCAAGAGCCTGCGCGGGCCGACGAATTCGTCGAGCGCCTGCGCCGCCCATGACCCTCGTTCACACCGCCCGCATCACCGTCCGGAGCGAGTTTGCCGAGCGCTTCGAACGGCGGGTCCTGGCGCACGCGCGGACCAGCGTCGAGCGCGAAGAGGGCTGCCTCGGCTTCGAGGTCTATCGGGATCGCGAGGACCCGGCGCGCTTCCTCTTGTTCGAGCGTTACCGCGACGAACAAGCCCTGAGCGCACACCACGCGTCCGCTCACTTCAAGGACTTCCGCGCCGACGTCGACGACTGGGTGGTCGAACGCCAATGGTCATTCTGGTCGCCCGCGTCGATATTGCAGTAGCGGTCGACGCCCGCCGGCCACCGGCAGGATTGCGCCGCTCACATAGGATGCCTCGGCCGACGCCAGCCACAGGATCGCGTCCGCGAACTCCTCCGCCGACCCCGCACGCTCCAGCGGCACCAAGCCCGCCCGAGCGTCGATTTCGCCCGAATCGCGATTGCGGGTGTTCGTCTTCAGGGGCTAAGCTGCGCCGGGTCCCTGCCTCGCGTCGTCCGCCCTCGGGTCCGCCGTACCCATTCGCTCGGCAATGGCCGCTGACTTGATTCGCCTCTTCTCGAGGCACCCTTCGCCGTGGACGGGGACCTAACGGACGAGCCGAAGATGACCGAATTCCCCCGCCTCGCGTCTCCCGGCTCGGTTCCTCGATCCCTCGCGCTCACGGCCGTTCGCCTTTTCCGCTCTCCGGCGTGGCCATGGGTCGTCCTGCGTATCATCCTGATTGCGGTTGTTCCGATCTTCGTCGCTCTCTACCACGATATCGGCCGCCACTACCTGTGGCTTCCCGATTCGGACGTCCTCATAGTCGTCAACGCCCTTCTCATCAACGACGGGCTCGCGCACGCGCCGCGTTTCCCCGGGTTCGGCCATTTTCTCGTCCTCGGCAACTGGTTCTCCATTCTCGATCTTCTGGGCGTCGTAGATGTTTCCGAATATGGGCAAATCCCCCCTCCGCCGGGGTCAGAGGCCGTGTTCCAGGAACTCGTCGTGTGGGCGCGGGTGCTGTCGGTGTTGATCACCATCGCGCTCGGGGTCTCGATCCTCTATTTCACGCAAGTCCTCACCGGCTCGCGCTATTACGCGTTCCTCGCCGCGCTCGCATTCTCTGGAACCCAATCCTTCAACACCCACGTCGTCGCCATGCGTCCCGACGTGACGGCCGTCGTGCTTTCGTACCTCGCGATTATCGCGATCCTGCACGCGACTAAACGGGACCAGACACAGGTTCGTGCCGTCGCCGGGGTTGTCGCGAGCGCGTTTCTCGCCCTGTTCGCCATGTATACGAAGACCTCGGTTCTGCCGCTGATCCTGCTGGTACCGGCGTTCGCCGTCGTGTTCGCGTTCGAAGCGCGCGTGAAGCCCCCTCGAATGCAGGCGTCCGCGGTCGTCGTCGCCGCGCTCTTCGTCTTCGCCCTCGTGCTTGCCTACCTGACGCTCACGCCCCTGTTCGCGGAGATGGGAACGCGCGCGTACGTCTACAACGGGTTTATCGTCCTCTACGTATTGGGATGCATTGCCGCGTTCGCGGTGCTGCGCGGACTCTCCCCCCGAGAATCAGTGCACGGGCTCGCCGCGGTCGTGGTCGGACTCGGCCTGGCGCAGTTGCTCTTGACGACGAGGGGTTACACAACCAACACCCACGTCGTCGCCAACCATATCGACTACTTGGCGTCCTTTGCTCGC
>JAKZXM010000191.1:0-14746 GCA_047514975.1 Rhodospirillales bacterium | reverse complement strand
CCCATTCGCGACTGGTTCGCGGGCCTGCCCGAGGCAAAGGTGCGCGGCTACAAGCCGGGGCGATTCTCGTTCAACGTCAAGGGCGGACGCTGCGAGGCGTGCCAGGGCGACGGCGTCATCAAGATCGAGATGCACTTCCTGCCCGATGTCTATGTCCGGTGCGAGGTCTGCAAGGGCAAGCGCTACAACCGCGAGACCCTCGAGATCCACTTCCGTGGCAAGTCCATCGCCGACGTGCTCGACATGACCGTGGACGAGGGGCTCGAGTATTTCAAGGCCGTGCCCTCCATCCGCACCAAGTTCGAGACCCTGCAACGGGTCGGGCTCGGCTACATCCACCTGGGCCAGCAGGCGACCACGATTTCGGGCGGCGAGGCGCAGCGGGTCAAGCTCGCCAAGGAGCTTTCGAGGCGTGCCACGGGCCGGACGCTCTATATCCTGGACGAGCCGACCACGGGGCTCCATTTCGAGGACGTGCGCAAGCTCCTCGAGGTGCTGCACGCGCTGGTGGACGCCGGCAACACGGTGGTGGTGATCGAGCACAACCTGGAGGTCACCAAGACCGCGGACTGGATCATCGACCTGGGTCCCGAAGGCGGCGCCAAGGGGGGGCGGGTCGTCGCCACCGGCACGCCCGAGGACGTAGCCCGCGTCCCGGACAGCTATACCGGCCAGCACCTCGCCGCGTACCTCGCGCGCGTGGGCGCCGGGCGCGCCAGGAAGACCGCCTGACGCACCGGCCCGCAGTTGTCATGCCGCGGCGCGGTCTCTCGTCCGAATCCCGAACGAGCACCCCGATCCATGTGGTCCGCGGACCACTGGCGGGCGGCGTTTCCGTCGTGGTAGCGTCGCTCCGACATGACGAAGGCCACGGACAAGTATCTGGAGCGAGCCAAGGAGATCGTGCTCGCGCATCTCGAGGGGCGCGAGGCCACGGTCTTCCTGTTTGGCTCGCACGCCACGGGAACGGCCAGACGCGCCAGCGACATCGATATTGGGATCGAATCGCGGGCACCGGCATGGTGCACCAGAAGATGTTCCGGTGCGATCGCTGATCATGCGGCCTGAAACCCGTCCCGCCGCGCGCCCGGCCATCGACCGCTTCGATCGTGTCGGCGCCGGGCGGCGCTGGATCACGTGCCACGGCGCGCACGGTTTGGGCGAGGCGGGCGGAACCCAGGGCCGGCTTCTCGGCCCGCCGCGCATCGTCGCCCTGGTGCTCGCCTCGCTGCTCGGCCTCGGATTTTTGATCGTGCTTGGCGATCCCCTGCCCGAGATGCCCGCGCGGCCGGCGCCGAGCGCCGCCCGCCTCATCCCCGAGGAAGACATGTTACGGGTCTCGGAATCGGGCCGGCTCGCGGGCATCGCCAATGCCTGTGGACTCGATTGGACGCCGTACTATCTGTCCTTCATGCGCGCGGAACGCTCGAAACAATGGAACGGCTTTCAATTCTCCATGATCAGCGGGTTGTTCGGCTATCACCAGGAACGCGCCGCCGCGAGCTTCGGGACGTGCACAGCGCACCGGCGCAGGGTCATCGAGCTCGAGATTGGCCGCCGGATGAGCGACTATCGCCTTTGATCTCCGGCTCCCGAACCGTTTGGCGATGGTTCCCTGATGGCGGCTAAGCGCACGCCCGAGACCGCCGCCCGCCCGCGTGGCGGGGGCGATGGCGCGCCAATGCATGTTTCGCTGGCGCCGCGGCTCCTCGGCGTGATCAAGACGGTGGCCGCCGAGCTTCATCCGCGCCGGGCCGAGCTGCGCGCGGCGAGCTTGGACAGCGCGCTCGACCGCGACTTCGGCTTCGACAGCCTGGGACGAGTCGAGCTGATGGTGCGGATCGAGCGGGCCTTCGACGTGGCCCTGCCGGAACGCGTCTTCTCGACGGCCGAGACGCCGCGCGAGCTATTGGCCGCGATCCGTGCCGCCGCCGGCGCAAGCGCCGTGTCGCCGACGAGCGAGATGGCCGCCGTCGAGATGGGCGAGGCCGCGGAAATCCCCTACGCCGCCCAGACCCTCGTCGAGGTGCTCGACTGGCACGCGACGGCCCATCCCGACCGGCCGCACATCCGCTTCTACGACGACCATGATGAAGGCGAGGCCATCACCTACGGACGCCTGAGCGCGTTGGCCCACGAAGCCGCGGCGGGCCTCGAGCGGCTGGAGCTCGGCCGCGGCGAAGCGGTGGTGATCATGCTGCCGACGGGGGCGGAGTATTTCGCGAGCTTCCTCGGGGTGCTGGTCGCCGGCGGCGTGCCCGTCCCGGTCTACCCGCCCGGCCGCCCGACGCAGGTGGAAGAGCATGTCCGCCGGCACGCCGCCATCTGCGCCAACTGCCGGGCGCGGATCATGATCACCACGCCCGAGGCACAACGGTTCGCGAACCTGCTGCGAACGCTCGCCGACGGACTGGGCGCGGTGGTGAGCTTCGACGAGCTGACGGCCGGATCCGCGAGACCGGTGGCGCGACCGCCCGTCGCCGCCGCGGACGTGGCGCTGCTTCAGTACACGTCCGGCAGCACCGGCGATCCGAACGGCGTCGTCTTGAGCCACGCCAACCTGCTGGCCAACATCCGCGCCATGGCCGAGGCCCTGGACGCCGGCCCCAGGGACGTCTTCGTGAGCTGGCTGCCGCTCTACCACGACATGGGACTGATCGGCGCCTGGCTCGGCAGCATGCACCACGCGATCCCGCTCGTGATCATGTCGCCGCTGTCGTTCCTCACCCGGCCGCAGCGCTGGCTTTGGGCCATGCACCGGTATCGCGGCACCCTGTCTGGCGCACCCAACTTCGCCTTCGATCTGTGCCTGCGCCGGATCGCGGACAAGGACATCGAGGGTCTGGATCTCGGAAGCTGGCGGGTGGCATTCAACGGCGCCGAGCCGGTGAGCCCCGACACGTTGGAGCGGTTTTCGGCCCGTTTCGCCGCCCACGGCTTCGCACGCACCGCCATGATGCCGGTTTACGGGCTCGCCGAGTGCTCCGTGGGCCTCGCGTTTCCGCCCCTCGGCCGAGGGCCGCGGATCGACCGGGTCAAGCGCCGCGCGTTCACCGCGACCGGCATCGCCGAGACGGCCCACGAGGGGGATTCGGGGGCGCTCAGATTCGTGGAATGCGGCCAGCCGCTTCCCCGGCACGAGATCCGGATCGTCGACGGCCACGGGCGCGAACTTCCGGACCGCCAGCAGGGCCACCTCCAGTTCCGCGGCCCCTCGGCGACCGGCGGCTATCTTCACGACCCGGAACGCACGCAAGCACTCTTCGGCGAAGGCGGGGGCGAGGGCTGGCTCGAATCGGGTGACCTCGCCTACGTCGCGGGCGGCGGCATTTACGTCACGGGGCGCGTCAAGGACGTGGTGATCAAGGCCGGGCGCAACATCTACCCGGTGGAGCTCGAAGAGGCGATCGGCCACGTCGCCGGAATTCGCAAGGGAAACGTCGCGGTCTTCGGAAGCCCCGATCCCTTGAGCGGGGTCGAACGCCTGATCGTCGTCGCCGAGACCCGCGAACGCAGCGAGACGGTCCGCGCCGATCTCGTCGCCCACATCAACGCCATTGCGACAGACCGCTTGGACGCGGCGCCCGACCACGTGGTCCTCGCGCCGCCGAACTCGATCCTCAGGACCTCGAGCGGCAAGGTGCGGCGCGACGCGACGCGAACGCTTTATGAGCGGAACCTGATCGGCAAGCCACGTCCCGAGCTCCGCCGCCAACTTATCCGCCTGGCGCTGGCCGGTCTTCCGGCCCGCTTCAGGCGCGCCGGCCGCGCCCTGGGGGCGGGAATGTTTGCAGGCTACGCGTGGGCCGTGCTCCTCGTTCTCGCGGTGTTCGCCTGGATGTTGGTCGCGGTGCTGCCGGGGCTCTCGGCACGCTGGACGCTCATCCGGGCGGCGAGCCGCGCGCTTGCCCGCTGGACCCGAACACCGTTTTCGGTCCACGGGATCGAGAACCTGCCCGCCGCCGACCGCGCCTGTGTGTTGGTCTCGAATCACGCGAGCTACCTCGACGGTTGCGTGCTGAGTGCGGCGTTGCCGAGGCCGCTCGCCTTCGTCGCCAAGGCGGAATTGGAAGTGCAGTTCGTGCCGCGCATATTCCTGCGCAGGTCCGGCGCCCATTTCGTCGAGCGTTTCGACAAGGAAAAAGGAATCGAAGACGCCCACCGGATTGCCCGGGCCCTGAGCGCGCCCCCCGCGATCGTCTATTTTCCGGAAGGAACGTTTACCCGGATCCCGGGGCTGTTTCCCTTCCACATGGGGGCGTTTACCGCCGCCGCCGAGGCCGGCGTTCCGGTCGTTCCGATCGCGATCCGCGGAACGCGGTCGATCCTTCGCTCGGGCTCGGCCTATCCGCGCCGCGGCGCGATCTCGGTCGTCGTCGGCCCGCCGATCGAGACCGACGCCGGCGCGCCGGACCAGGCGGATGCCGTTTGGGCCGGCGCGCTGGATCTTCGCGCCAAGGCGCGCGCGTTTATCCTGCACCATTGCGGCGAACCGGACCTCGAGGGCGAACGATCGCCGGTGTGAGCCCCGTTTGGGCCCGGAAAGGACCGCCAGCGATTCGCGCGGGTGGCCGGGACCGGGGCGCGGCCGTTGCCCAGCGCCGACAATCAAGCCATTATGCGCTTGATTCGGGCCGGCCCGCCGGAGCGCGATCCGGCCCCTGCCTCGGAGACACGAAGGTGCGGATTGAAGGCCGAGCGATTGCGTGGACCGTCACCTTTCGGCGCTCGAAGAGCGTATTCGCTGATCGGCGTCCGATGGTCCTCGCCTTGCTGCTCGCGGCGACGATGTTGCTTGCCCCGGCCGCGTCAGCGCAAGTGCCGTCTTCGGAAGTCCCCCCCGCGGCGGCGACCAAGCGGCTGTTCCAGGCGGTCCACGACGACGACCTGCGCGCCGTCCAGGCCAGCGTCGCCATGGGCGCCGATATTGCCGCGCACGACCGGCACGGCCTGACACCGAGCGACATCGCGGTCGACAAGGGCTATTTCGACATCGCCCACTTCCTGCTTTCGGTGCGAAACCTGCGCCTCGATCAAAGCGCCGAACCCGGGACGGCGACGGCAGGCGCGCGCCAGACGCCACCCGCACCCGTTCAGCCTTTGGCAACGCCAGCCGCGCCGGCGCGCGAGCCGGCGCCCGCCACCGCGCGCGCCGTCAAGCCACCCCCGCCCGCACCGGTTTCGGCCGTGGACGAGACGATCATCCGCCCGGCTGGCGAGGCGCCGCCGAGCGTGCTCCACGACCCCTTCGATCCGGAGGTCGCGCCGCTGGGTGCGGTCCTGCCCATCATCGGTCCGCTCCGGGGCCCCGAATCGCCGGCCACGGCGTCCGCTCCGGCGAAGGCCGGGCCCGTCTTCGGCGAAACCCGCCCGCCGTCGCGGGCGATCGCGGCCGAGATCGCCGAGACCCCAAACGAACGGGCCGAGCGGACCGGCCCGATCGCCCAGGAGCCGGGCGATCCAGCATCGTTGCCGCCGGCGAATAAGGGGTTTTTCCGGCGCCTCGTCGACCGCCTGGTTTCCGGCGAGGCCGGACCCGAGGCGGACACACCTTCCGACACCGCGCCTTCGCCCGCTGGGCCGTCGGTCTCGGACGCGCCCCCGGAAACCTCGGAACCGCCGCCTGTGCCGGTGATCGAACCCGAGACAGCCGCAATCGCGCCCGCGCCGGCGTTGCAGACGGGATTGCCCGCGGATGACCCCGTCTCTCCGCCCGTGCTCGCCGCAGGGCCGCTCGAGAACACTTCGACATCGCGATTGACGGTCCAGGCATCGCCCCCTTCCGAAACGGCGCGCCCGAGCGAGCCCGTCGAGAACGTCTCGGCAGCCGATCCGTTCGATCCGAACGAGGCGCCGCGGGGCGCCGAACTGCCGATCATCGGCGGGATCATCGGTCCCGGCACGACGGCCGAAGCGGTCCCGCCGCCGCCGATCGCGCCGCCGATCGCGCCACCGGTGCCGACGACCGAGGAAGCGTCGACGCCACCCTCGGCACCGGTCGAAGAGCCGGCCGATACCGCGTCGGCCGCCGCCGAGGTCGCCGAAGCCGCGGCAGGAACCGAAGCCGCGGCCGGGCCGACGATCGATGCGGCTACGCCCGCGACCCCGCGGGCAAGCGCCACGGCAAAGGGAAGCAGCGAGGAGATGACCCGCCCCGGCCCCCTTGGGCGCCTCTACCAAGCGGTCGAGGATCTGTTCGGCGCCTCCGAGGAAACCGATAAACGACTGGAGCCTCGGCAAGCCACGGTCGAAACCGCGAGCCTGCCAAAAGAGCCGCTCGAAGAACCGGTGGCCGAGCCTCGTCCGCTGCCCGAGCGCTACCTCAAGGGCGTGCCGCTCGCGATCGCCGACGCCATCGCGCTGGGAACGCGGAGATTTCCGCAAACGCCCGTGGCCCATGCCCCCGAAAACTGCGTGCGGAAGCAACGGGGAACGATTCTCTTTTGCGTCGAGCCGGTGACTTGGCCGGAGGACATCGAGGAACACTTCGCGGTCGCGACCTTCTTCTATCGGGGGACGAACGCCATCGTGCGTTACGAAGAGGGCGAGTCGCGCTACATCTACGCCCTGTTCGCCACCGACGGATTCGAAGCCGTCATCGCCAATTTCCGCGCCCTCTACGGACCCCCTACGTCGACCGTACAACGTCGCGTTACGTTGATGGCGACGCCGCGAATGACCAGCCCGGCGATGATCTGGAGAAGCGCCGACGAGACCAGCGGCGCCGTCACCACGCTCGAGGTCCGCAAGTACGACGACAGCCGCGGCGGGTTCGCCGACGTCCGCCACGGGGCCATACTTTTGCGGCGCGAGGGAACCGAGCCGATCTTTCCGCGGCTCTCGACATTCGAGTTGATGGTCCTCAAGTGAGGGCCGATCAGTACCGACCCAAAACCGCGTTGAGCGCAAGCATCAGCAGCCGGCTCGGCGGCGAGGCATGGACGCGGGCCGCGAAGGGCTCGTGGCGCACCGCCCTCAGCTTTCCGAGATATCCCTCGGCCAAGGTCGCCGGAAGAAGGACGGGAAGCGCCCGGCGAGGCACTTGGGCGCGTAACCGGCGGGCGTCGGCGAGATGCCCCGCGGCGAGCTCGCACAGCTCGGACACCACTTCCGCAAGCCCGGGTACGGGCGGCCCACGAAGAACGGCGTTGAAGTCGAGCGTCCCATGGCGACTCGAAACCACGGGCAGATGGACCCGCGCTCTCGCGGCATGAAAGGGGATCGCGCGCACCAGGCCCGTGATCGCCCAGGCGATAGCGACGTGGCGGGCGGCCTCGAACGCGGCGTCACCACCGACCCCGAGGACCTCGAGTCCGAGCCACGAGACGGGGGCCGAGATCCCTTCGGCGTAGCGTATCAGCGCGTCCGTGTCCGCCGGCGGATCGCCGCCAAGCTCGGCGCCGCGCGCGTCCAAAAGGCGCTCCAGGTACGACCGGGACAATGCGAACCGGCGGACCGATTCGGACAGTGCGAACGCGACCGGGTGACGGGGGGGATCGCCCGCATAGACACCCGCCATGGCGTCTCGCCACCACTGGAGACGGATCTCTCCGGCGAGCGGCTCGCGGACCGTCTCGGCGATGCGGGCGATTTCGTGATTGAAGGCGTAAATCGCGAACAGCCCCTCGCGCGCGTCGGGCCGCGCGAACAACGCACACAGAAAACGGTCCCGGTCGTGCTTTTTCACGTCGCTCGCGCAATGGGAGAGTTTCGCCGCCATCACGCCCCGCGCGCGGACCCGAGTTGTGGCACGACGCCCGCGCCCGCGCCCGCGCCGGGCGCCGGAACCGACCGGCGATGATGCGGCGCGATCGCCGCGAGGCATATCGGGCGTTGGCGCCGCCGCTCGTCTCGGCGCTCGGCTGGCGCCTCGTATCCGCCGACGTGCGCGACGGGGTCGCGACGTTCTCCGGTTTCGTGGAACGGGCGTTCGCGATCGCCTTCGACCAGGCCGCAAGTCCCGACGAACGCTGCCGCGTCCTTTCCCGCCTCGAAGAATCCCTGCGCGCCGGATCTGCGGGCAACCCCGGCACACGGCCCGCCGATGCGCCCGCCGATGCGGATTGGGCCGCGGCCACGCGGCAGGTCCTCGACCACGCCGGCGTGTCGTTGGACGTCGCCGCGCACGTGCTTCAAGCGGCGATGAAGACGGCGCTGGGCATTCGCATCCAAACCTGGAGCGAGCTTCTGCTCTATTGCCGCTACGCCGCGCATCCCAAAGCACTTCTTCTTCTCGCACTGGCGGGCGAGACGGACGAACCCGCGCAGCAAGCCGCGAACGCGCTCGCGTCTGCCGGGTTCATCGTTCATCGCGTTTTGAACTTCCGCCGTGATTTCGGCGCCTTGGGGCGGTTGTTCCTGCCCGAGGACTGGTTTCGGCAAGCGGGCGTCACGCCCGAGGCCCTGGCGCGCGCCGTGCCCTCGGCGGCCACGCGCGCCGTGCTCGGCCATGCGCTGGGCGGCGTCCATCGAATGCTCGCGGACGCGCGTCCCCTGGCCCGCGTCATCCGCAACCGGGGACTTCGCGCCGAGCTCGTCTCGGGCGCGTGCCTTACGGCTCATCTCGCGTCGCGTTTGCGAAACCCGCGCGCCATTTCCGCCGAGGCCCGCCCCGGCGCCTTTGCGCGAGGGCGCTGCGCGGCTTCGGGCCTCGTCCACGGATTCCTGGTCAAACGCTAGATATTGAAGAGATATGGGTAAATTCCTCGAAATCTCGTGGTTTTACGGATTGCGGCCAAGACCGGTTCACAGCCAGAATGGCTTGAATTCGGTCGATGTTGGAGTAGCATGCGCGCCGAGGCCGCATCGCAAAGGAGGGGGCAAGCATGAAAAATCCGCTCGATTCGTTGGCGGGAACCATTGTATTGGGAGTCGTCATCACGATCATTCACGTCATCTACATGACGAACATGGGGGGCGGCGGCGCCGCCGGTTAGAGTCGGCTCGAAGGAGGGAGGCATCGCATGGATTATTTCGATTACGGCTGGTGGACGTTCCTGTTCCGCTGGCTCCACGTCATCAGCGGCGTAATGTGGATCGGACTGCTCTGGTATTTCAACTTCGTCCAGACGCCGTCCATGCCGAACATACCCGAGGATCAAAGGCCGGCGATCTCCGGCCATATCGCGCCTCGGGCGCTGTTCTGGTTCCGCTGGGCGGCGTTGTCGACGGTCGTCACGGGTCTCATCGTGGCGTACATGAACGGCTACATCTTCGAAGCGGCGGCGCTCGGCCTGGCCGACGGGGTCGCCAAGCACGCGGCGATCGGCTTCGGCGGGTGGCTGGGCCTGTTCATGGCCTTCAACGTCTGGTTCATCATCTGGCCGAACCAGCAAAAGGTCCTGGGCTTGGTCGAGGCGGACGCGGCCGCCAAGGCAAGCGCGGCACGCATGGCGGCGCTGGCGTCGCGCACCAACACCATGCTGTCGATTCCCATGCTTTACGCCATGGTGTCGGCGCAGAACATTTACTAAGACGCGCGAGCCCGCGTGGAAACGGGGCCGGTTGGCCCCGTTTTTCCGTTCATAGAGCGGATCGCGTTTGATCGGAACCGCGATGCGGTTGCGATCAGGCGCGCCCATCCGCTCGATTTCAATAAGAGTGACCAGATTCACGTGGTCGGCGGATCGCGCCTCCGCGGTTCCGACCGACCACGATCTGGTCTAGTCCACCGCGATCAGCGCCGCCGCGATCCGCCGCTCCTCGGCGAGAAGGACGTTGAAGGTGCGGCACGCGGCGCCGGTGTCCATCCACTCCAGGGCGACGCCGGTCTCGCGCGCGCTTGCGCGGATCCCCCGGTCCGGCGGGACGAAGCGCGACCCGCATCCGATCAGCACGACCTCGGCCGGCGGATCGGCGGACACCGCGGGCGCCAAGGAATCGAAGGTGATCGCGGCCACGTCCGCCACATCCCAGGCGTGCGTGCTTTCGGGAAGGACGATGACCGATCCCCGATGCTCGCGGCCGGCGATGCGGAACCTGCCGCCCCCGTAAGCCTGGATCAACTGGCGCCCTTCGACGATCAGCGGGGTGACGTCGAGGTTGCTCATGGGGTTTGGGGCGTTTCCTCCGCGCCCGATTCGGGACCTTCGACGGTCTGGCCCGGGCGCTGGTGTATGCGCATGTAGAGCAGTAGGGGAACCGCGATGCAGATCGATGAGTAGGTGCCGACCAGCACCCCCCAGATCATGGCGAAGCTGAAGCCACGGAGCACCTCGCCGCCGAGGAAGTAGAGCGAGAACAGCGCCAGCAGGGTCGTCAGGCTCGTCATGACTGTCCTGGAAAGCGTGTCGTTGACGCTGCGGTTCAACAGCTCCGCCAGAGGCATCGTCTTGTACTTGCGTAGGTTCTCGCGAACCCGGTCGAAGACGACCACGGTGTCGTTGATGGAATAGCCGGCGATGGTCAGGGTGGCCGCCACCGTCGAGAGGTTGAAATCGAACCCGAACGCCGCGAACACGCCGATGGTCGAAAGCACGTCGTGGGCCAGCGCGATCACCGCGCAGACCCCGAACTGGTATTCGAAGCGGAACCAGATGTAGACGAGGATGGCGAACAGCGCGAAGCCGACCGCGGTGACGCCGCTCCAGAACAGCTCGCGGCTGACCTTCGGCCCGACGAACTCAGTGCGCCGGTATTCGACGTCGGGCCCGAGCGCCGATTTGACCGCGTTGACGGCTCTTTGCTGGGCCTCCTCGCCCCCAACTTGGCGCTGGATGCGGACAAGGACGTCGGAGGGCGCGCCGAACTCCTGCAGGCCGACCTCGCCGAGTCGGAGGTCCGAAAGCTGACCCCGCATCCGCCCCAAATCCGCGGTCCCCTGAACCCGGACCTCGATCAGGATGCCGCCCTTGAAATCGATCCCGTAGTTGAGCCCGCGGGCCGCGAACAGGATCACGGAGGCGACGATGAACAGCGCCGATGCCCAGAAAAAGATTATCCGCCGGTCGATGAACCGGATGTTCGTGCCGGCAGGAATCAGGGTCAGGCCAGGCATGGCGACTAGGCTAGATAGGCAGGGACTGGGGCCGGCGCCGCCAAAGCCAGGTGACGACCAATAGCCGCGTCAGCATGATCGCCGTGAACATGGACGTGGCGATGCCGAACGAAAGGGTGACCGCGAACCCGCGGATCGGACCCGACCCGAAGATGTACAGCAGCACCGCCGCGATCAGGGTCGTGACGTTGGCGTCGACGATGGTCCGGATGGCGCGCGAGTAGCCCACGTCGATCGCCGAAATCGGCGTCCGCCCGGCGCGCACCTCCTCGCGGATGCGCTCGAACACCAAGACGTTGGCGTCCACGGCCATGCCGATCGTCAGCACGATGCCGGCGATGCCCGGCAGCGTGAGCGTCGCCTGGACGAGCGACAGCGCGGCGGCGATGAGTATCAAGTTGTAGATCAGGGCCACGTTGGCCATCAGCCCGAAGAGACCGTAGGCGATGACCATGAACGCGACGACCGCGATCAGGCCGATGATGCTCGCCACCTTGCCCGCGGCGATCGAATCGGCGCCGAGGCCGGGTCCCACCGAGCGCTCCTCGAGGATGGTCAAGGGCGCCGGCAGCGCGCCCGCGCGCAACAGAAGGGACAAGTCCTCCGCCTCGCTGACGGAGAAGTTACCGCTGATCTGGCCGGAGCCGCCGAGGATCGGCTCGCGGATCACGGGCGCGCTGATCACCTCGCCGTCGAGGACGATGGCGAAGGGCTTGCCCACGTTCGCCTGGGTCACCTCGCCGAAGCGCTTTCCGCCCCGCGCGTCGAACCGGAAGTTGACGACCCATCCGGCGCCGCGCTGATCGGGGCCGGCACTGGCGTCGACCAGCGTATCGCCGCTTACCATGACCCGCTTGCGGATCAGGATCATGCGCGGCCGCCCCTGGGCGTCGACCTCGTCGGCCGACGGAAGAAGGCGCGAGCCCGGCGGCACGCGCCCGGCCAAGGCCTCGCCGAGCCGCGCCGGCTCGTCGAGAAGATGGAAGGTCATCTTGGCGGTCTTACCGAGAAGCCGTTTCACGCGCTCGGGGTCGTCGATCCCGGGAAGCTGGACGAGGATCCGATCCTCGCCCTGGCTTTGAATGGTGGGCTCGCGCACGCCGGTCTCGTCGATGCGCCGGCGCACGATCTCGATGGACTGCGCGACCGTGCGCGCACGCCGGTCGCGAATCGCCTGCTCGCTGAACCGGACCGTCAGCCGGCCCGCGGCGCCTTCCTCGATTTCGGTCTCGGGGTCGAGGTCGCGAAGCAGCTTTGCCGCCGCGTCCAGCCGTTCGGCGTCGCGGACGACGACCGTCACGGCGTCGCCCGAAACCCCGAGTCCGATGTAGCGGATGCGCGCGCCGCGCAGCGCCGCCCGCGCGGAATCGACCAGCGTCTCGAGGCGCTCGGCGTTGACGGTGTCGGCGTCGACCTCGAGCAGCAGGTGCGAGCCGCCCTGAAGATCGAGCCCGAGGCTGATCTGCTCGTGCGGTATCCAGTCGGGAAGCGACTCGGCGTATTCCGGGTCCAAAAGGTTGGGCGCCGCGAACACGACGCCCAGCACGCACACCGCGAGCACGAGGACGATCTTCCACTTCGCGAAGTGCACCATGGCGCAAGCGGGCCTTCGACCGCAGCTCTCGGACTATCGTCCCCACCCGCCGAGAAGCGTCTTCAGCAGGCCGCCGCCCCGGCTTTCCGGCCGGGCGGCCGCCGGCGTCTCGGCGCTTTCACCGGCCTCGGTGCCGCTCTCGGACTTGTCCTTTCCGTTGGCGCGGTCCCGGGGCGCGGCCTTGACCGGCGCGCCCTTGGTCAGGACCGATGCGATGAGGGAACGCTGGACGCGCACCCGCACGCCTTGGGATATCTCCACCTGGACCTCGTTCTCGTCGATGACCTTCGAGACCGTGCCGGCGATGCCGCCTCCGGTGATCACCTTGTCGCCGCGGCGCATCGCGCCCAGCATCTCCTTGTGCTGCTTCGCCTTCTTCTGTTGCGGCCGGATGAGAAAAAAATAGAAGACGACGAAGATCAGGATCATCGGTACCAGCATCGAGCCCAAGGCACCGCCTTGGTCTCCGAATGCCTGGGCGTACGCGGTGGAGACGAACATCGATAGCTCTCCGGGGATTTGGATGGGTTCGCGCGAGCGCGACTATACCGGCCGCGCGCCCCGTTGCAAACGACGGACGCGGGCCGCCGCCCGTTGACCGTGACAGGCCTCGGAACTAGGGTCGCGGCCCCGGCAACCGACGGCGAAAAGATGAACGAAAACGACATCGGGCCCCTTTTGCGGCGGATCGGCGCCGCGCTCGAGCGCCTCGCGCCGCCGGCGGTCCCGAGTTTCGACGTCGAGGCGGCGGACGCCTTCGTCTGGCACGCCGACGGGGGCTGGCTGGAAGCGGTGGCGGACGTCAACCGCGTGCCGCTCGAGCTGTTGCTGGGGATCGACCGACAGCGCGATCTCCTGATCGAGAACACGCGCCGGTTCGCGGGCGGACTTCCGGCCAACAACGCGCTTCTGTGGGGCGCGCGCGGTACCGGCAAGAGCTCGCTCGTCAAGGCGGTGCTTGCCCGCATCAACGACGAGAGCGACCGGGCGCTGGCGTTGATCGAGATCCACCGCGAGGACACCCAGTCGCTGCCCCGGCTGCTGAATTCATTGCGCGGGCGAGCGCGCCGTTGCGTGCTCTTTTGCGACGATCTGTCGTTCGACGGCCGGGACGCGTCCTTCAAATCCCTAAAGGCCGTGCTCGAGGGTGGGATCGAGGGACGCCCCGCCAACGTGATCTTCTACGCCACCTCGAACCGCCGCCATCTCATGCCCCGCGAGATGATCGAGAACGAACGCTCGACCGCCATCAATGCGGGCGAATCGACGGACGAGAAGGTTTCGCTCTCGGACCGGTTCGGCCTGTGGCTGGGCTTTCACGTTTGCGATCAGGCGACGTTTCTGACCATCGTCGAAGGCTACGCCCGTCACTTCGGGCTCGACGTAGGGGGCGAAGAATTGCGCGCCCGGGCGGTCGAATGGTCGGTGACGCGCGGCGCCCGCTCGGGCCGCGTCGCCTGGCAGTTCGTTCAAGACCTGGCGGGATGCCTGGGAAAAAAGCTCGACTGAACGCCGGGGCGGGGCGCCGGTTCCGTCTCTCAGGCTTTCGCCTTCGCTCTTCGGCTCGCGCGCGACCGGGGCCATTCCGAAAAGGGAAACGGCTTCCGTTCGGTGTGATAGCAGAGGAACCGGATGATCTCGGCCACATACGCGCCGAGATTGTCGCCGAATGCGCGAAGCCGCTCGTTCGCCTGCCCGGAAAAAAGCTTGAAGAGGAACTGGAGTACGGCGACGGCCAGCACCAGGATCTCGGCGATATTAAACGCCACCCCGAACAGAAGCATCAAGAGGCCGCGCAGCCACGTGGTCGTGTCGGAGACGTTTTCCTTGGTCGATGGGATCATGCGTTCGGTTCCTTCGCGTTGGCGCAAGCGATAGCCCTAGACGCTGCCGCCCTGCAGGTGCTTTTCGGGATCGACGGCGGTCTTGCCCCGCCTGAGTTCGAAGTGGAGCTGGGGCGAGGCGACGTTTCCGGTGGCGCCCACGCGCGCGATCGGCTGGCCCTTGCGCACCACGTCCCCGAGCCTGACGAGTAACTCGTCGTTGTGGGCGTAGGCCGTGATCCAGCCGCCCTGGTGCTTGATCAGAAGAAGGTTGCCGAATCCCCTGAGCTCGTTCCCGGCGTAGGCCACCGAACCGCCGGCCGCGGCCCTGAC
>JAKZXM010000190.1:0-6521 GCA_047514975.1 Rhodospirillales bacterium | reverse complement strand
TTGAACAGCACCGTGTCCTGGGGGACGATTCCGATTGCGCCTCGAAGGCTTGCCTGGGTCACGTCGCGGATGTCCTGGCCGTCGATCACGATGCGGCCCGCGCCCACGTCGTAGAAGCGGAACAGAAGCCGCGATATGGTCGATTTGCCGGCACCGCTCGGGCCCACGATCGCCACCGTTCCCCCCGCTGGAACCGTGAACGACACGCCGCCCAGGACCGGGCGCCGGGGATCGTAGGCGAAAGTGACGTCCTCGAAGGCGATCTCGCCGCGCGTGACCTCGATTGCCGGCGCGCCCGGCCGGTCGCGGATCTCGGCGACCTCGCTTCCAAGCGCGAACATCCCCTCCATGTCGGTCAGCGACTGCTTGACCTCGCGGTAGACGAAGCCGAGGAAGTTGAGCGGCAAGTAGAGCTGGATGAGGTACGAGTTCACCAGAACGAAGTCGCCGATGGTCATGGTCCCGGCGCGCACGCCGTATCCCGCCATGATCATCACGCCCGTCAGGCCGACGGAGACGATAATGCCCTGGCCGATGTTGAGGAGCGAAAGCGACGTCTTACTCTTGACCGCGGCTTGTTCGTAACTGCGCAGCGCTCCGTCGAAGCGGCGTCCTTCGTGGTCTTCGTTTCCGAAGTATTTGACGGTCTCGAAATTGAGCAGGCTGTCGATGGCCTTGGAATGGGCGTCGCTGTCGGTCTTGTTCATGATGCGGCGGAACTTGATCCGCCACTCGGTGACGGTCAGCGTCCAGGTGATGAACCCGGCGATGGTGATTAAGGTGAGGGCCGCGAACCAGACGTTGAAGAGCGCCCACAGGACGGCGCAGACGAGAAGGACCTCGAACAGGGTCGGCAGGATGTTGAAGAGCGTGAAGCTGAGGACGAACTCGATCCCCTTGATGCCGCGCTCGATGGTGCGGCTGATGCCGCCGGTCTTGCGGTCCAGGTGGAACCTGAGCGCCAGCGTGTGGAGGTGCGTGAACGTCGCAAGCCCGGCCAGGCGAACCGCGCGCTGCCCCACCTTGGCGAACACGGCGTCGCGAAGCTCGCCGAACGCCTGGGCCATGACGCGGGCGAGACCGTAGGCGATCAGGAATGCCATCGGGACCACGACCACGGCCGCCCCTTCCACCGTGAACGCGTCGACCGCGTACTTGTAAAAGACGGGAACCACCACGTTGGTGGTCTTGGCGGCGATCAGAAGCGCCACCGCGACCACGACGCGAGCGCGCAGTCCCGGCCGGCGCGCCGGCCACAGGTAATGCAAGAGCGTGCCGATCGTCTTGAGGTCGTTTCGCGGTCCGGCCGGCTCCGTGACCCAGTCTCTGCGTCTTGGCATGATCCCCTTCGCGAGCGTTGCGATCAGTCGCGAGTTACCCGATCTCGGGTCGCGCATCCGAAGAATATAGGGCGGGCCGACCGACCGCGCCACGCAACGTTCCGATTTTCTGCCATTTGGGCAGCCTTTTGGACTCAACCGCGATGCCGCGTCGCAATTCGCATAAAAATTTATCAATATTTTACTCATGTAAAACTAAAATAAATTTTGTTGGAAAGGCCGAAATTTACATCCATATTCTTGGAAGACGGGAAATATATTTGTAATGTGAGGTGATCGTGAACGAAATTGGCGAATCGCAGGACGTTTTCGGCGAATTTCTCGGGGGCGCGACCGACGACGCGACAATGTTTCTTCTATGGGGGCTGAATGCGGTCGTCTACGTCCGGCAGGTGGACTTCGAAGGCATCGAACTCTTCGGCGTCTTCTCCGCCGACGGGACGCAGGTGGCGGTCGCCCATTCGCGCAACGAGGCGATCGGCTGGGCGCTGGCGAAGGACTTGGAAACGGCGAATGTTCATTAGCGAGCGGTACCGTCGCGGCCGGACCGGCCAACGCCTGCCCGCGCCCGGCCATTCGCGGCTACGCGGACCGCGAGGCCTCGCGGAGGTGCGCCGTCAATCGCAATAGAGGATCGCCAGTTCGTTCAGCAATTCGTGGTTCGTATAGGCGCTTGACGAACCCCACTCCTCGTTCGACGCGTTCCACACATAACCTTCCCCGTCCCTAAGCGTCGTGTTGCTCATTTCCACTCACTGCCAATCCGCCGCAACCGCCGGCAACGCCGCCAAGGCGGCTAGGCAAAACACCAGAAAACGCCGGATTCCGTCCATCGGGTCGTCACTTCATGATCCGAGGTCGACGGGACCCGCGCCCCGTAATTCCCCGCGGATCCCATTGGACGTGGGTCGTTTCGCGCCGGCGGCGGCGCCTATTCCCACTCGATGGTTCCGGGCGGCTTCGACGTCACGTCGTAGACGACCCGGTTGATACCCTTGACCTCGTTGACGATCCGGTTGGCGACCCGGCCAAGGAACTCGTGATCGAAGTGGTAGTAGTCGGCGGTCATGCCGTCGGAGGAGGTGACAGCGCGAAGCGCGCAGACGAATTCGTAGGTGCGCGCGTCCCCCATGACGCCGACGGCGCGAACCGGAAGCAGCACCGCGAACGCCTGCCAGATGGCGTCGTAGAGGCCGGCGCTGCGGATTTCCTCGATGTAGATCGCATCCGCGTGGCGCAGGATCCCAAGCTTGCCGGGAGTGACCGCGCCGGGGATGCGGATCGCGAGCCCCGGTCCGGGAAAGGGGTGGCGGCCCAGCACGCGTTCGGGCAGTCCGAGCTCGCGCCCCAGCGCTCGGACCTCGTCCTTGAAGAGCTCGCGCAAGGGCTCCACCAGCTTCATGCGCATGAGTTCGGGCAGCCCACCCACGTTGTGGTGGGACTTGATGGTCGCCGACGGCCCGCCGATGGCGGAGACCGATTCGATCACGTCGGGATAGAGCGTGCCTTGGGCCAGGAAATCGGCGTCGCCCGCCTTGTTTGCTTCTTCCTCGAAGACCTCGATGAAGGCGGCGCCGATGATTTTGCGTTTCGCCTCCGGCTCGTCGACGCCCGCCAGTTTCTCGAGAAACAGCTCCGATGCGTCGCGGTGGACCAGTGGGATGTTGTAGTGATCGCGAAAAAGCGTCACCACTTCGCCCGCCTCGCCCTCGCGCAAGAGCCCGGTGTCGACGAAGACGCAGATGAGGCGCTCTCCGACCGCCTCGTGCAGAAGCATCGCGACCACCGATGAATCCACGCCGCCGGAAAGGCCGCAAATCACGCGTCCCCGTCCGATCCGCATGCGTGCCTCGTTGACGGCGCGCGCGCGAAAGGCCGACATGGTCCAATCGCCGGCGCAGCCGGCCACGTTGTGGGTGAAGTTGCGCAGCAGTTTGGTGCCGTGCGGCGTGTGGACCACTTCGGGGTGGAACTGCACGCCGTAGAGGCGGCGCCCATCGTCCGCGATCGCGGCATAGGGCGAGCCGTCCGAGGCGGCGACGACTCGAAATCCGGCAGGCAAGCGCGTGACTTTGTCGCCGTGGCTCATCCACACCTGTTCGCGCTCGCCGCGGCGCCAAACACCGTCGAACAGCGCGCAGTCGTCGACGACGTCGACGTAGGCGCGGCCGAATTCGCGCGTCCGCGCACCTTCGACCGAGCCCCCGAGCTTGGCAACCATCGCCTGTTGGCCATAGCAAATCCCGAGCACCGGCACGCCGGCTTCCAGCACGCCGGCGGGGGTGGACGGGGTTTCGGCCTCGGTTACCGAGGCGGGCCCGCCAGAAAGAATGATGGCCTTGGCCCCGAACCGCTTCAGGAACGCGCCGGTGATCCGGTTGAAGGGGTGGATCTCGCAGTAGACGCCGCTCTCGCGGACGCGCCGGGCGATGAGCTGGGTCAGTTGTGAGCCGAAGTCGATGACGAGGACCTTGTCGGTCATCGCCCCGACGCCGTCATTGGCAAGGATCCCGCGATCAGTCTTGGGTCCGGTAATTGGGCGCCTCGCGGGTGACGGTGACGTCGTGGACGTGGCTCTCGCGAAGGCCCGCCAGGGTCGTCCTATGGAACGTGCAGTTGCGCCGCATGGCGGCGATGGATTCGTTGCCGGTATAGCCCATGCCGGCCCGGAGTCCGCCGACAAGCTGGTTGATCACGTTGGCCACCGGACCCTTGAAGGGAACTTGGCCCTCGACGCCCTCGGGCACAAGCTTGAGGCTGTCCGAGACCTCCTGTTGGAAGTAGCGGTCGGCGGACCCCCGGGCCATGGCGCCGATCGAGCCCATTCCGCGGTACGCCTTGTAGGAGCGGCCCTGGTAGAGAAACACCTCGCCCGGGCTTTCGTCCGTGCCCGCGAACAGCGAACCGATCATGACGCACTCGGCGCCGGCGGCGATTGCCTTGGCGATGTCGCCCGAGTGCTTGATCCCGCCGTCGGCGATCAGCGGGACGTCGGCGTCGCGGCAGACTTCGGCGACGTCGAAAATGGCCGTCAACTGCGGCACCCCCACGCCTGCGATCATGCGCGTGGTGCAGATGGAGCCGGGACCGATCCCAACCTTGACGCCATCGGCGCCCGCGTCGATCAGCGCTTTCGCGCCTTCCGCCGTCGCCACGTTACCGCCCACGACCTGGGCGTAGTTGCTGAGCGTCTTGATGCGCTCGATCGCCGCGATGACGCTGCGGCTGTGCCCGTGGGCGGTATCGACAACCACCACATCCACCTCGGCCTCGAGCAGAACGCTCGCGCGCGCGTACCCCGCATCGCCGATACCGGTCGCGGCGGCGACGCGCAGGCGGCCGTTTTCGTCCTTGGCGGCGTCCGGAAAGGCTTCCGCCTTTTCGATGTCCTTGACGGTCACCAGTCCGGTGCAGCGAAAGTCGTCGTCCACCACCAAAAGTTTCTCGATGCGATGGGCGTGCAACAAGCGCTTCGCCTGCTCGCGATCGACGCTTTCGGTGACGGTCACCAGGGGTTTGTCCGCGGTGTGCCGCGTCATCAGCTCGCTGACCGGTTGGCGGGGATCGTTCGCGAACCGGACGTCGCGGTTGGTCAGTATCCGCACCAGCGGGCCGTTGCCGTTCTCGACCACCGGAACGCCCGAGATGCGGTTGGATTTCATGAGGTGAAGGGCGTCGGCCAGCGTCGCGTCGGGGCCGATGATGAGCGGATTGACCACCATCCCGGATTCGAACTTCTTGACCGCGCGAACCTCGGCGGCCTGTTCGTCCGGTTCCATGTTCTTGTGGATGACCCCGATTCCGCCGGCCTGCGCCATGGCGATGGCGAGTCGCGCCTTCGTGACCGTGTCCATGGCCGCCGAAAGAACCGGAATGCCCAGCTCGATCGTGCGGGTGAGGCGCGTATTCGTGGAGGTCTCGGCGGGAAGAATCTCTGAATTGGCGGGCACCAGCGAGACGTCGTCGAACGTCAGCGCCTCGCGGATCTCCATACCGCCTCCCGGGTCCATCAGGGGCGCGTATCTAACATGCCGTTTGCGTGATGCCAAGGAGGTTTGACAGGCGCATGAACGCCTCTTGGGCCCTCACGGTCCGGCTCGCGCCCTCGGACCACCGAATGCGGAAGCAAGTTCCGCCGGCCGCCCGTCAGCGTGCGCCCGCGCCGGCGCCCGAAGCCGCCGATTCCGGCCGTGAAGCGGCGGCGGGTTCGCGGTTGAGGCAATAGATGCCGCGATGACCGGGGACGGGCTTGAACCGGTTGGTCACGCCAATCACGGTCTCGGCGCCGCCCAGGAACAAAAGGCCGTCGTCGGACATGACCCGGGCGACGCCCTCGAGCACACGCGCCTTGGTCGCGGGGTCGAAGTAGATGAGGACGTTGCGGCAGAACACCACGTCGAATGTTCCGAGTGGCCGCAGGTCATCAAGCAGGTTGTGCTCCCGGTACCGGACCATCGCCCGCAACGACGGATCGACCTGCCACATCTCGCCGTGCTTCTTGAAGTACTTCACGAGAAGGGTGATGGGCAGCCCGCGCTGGACCTCGAACTGCGAATACACGCCGGCCCGCGCCTTCGCCAGCATCTCGCCTGAGATGTCCGTTCCCAGGATCTCGATGCGCCAACCGGCGAGCTTCGCCGCTTCTTCCTTCAGCACCATGGCGATGGTGTAGGGCTCCTGGCCGCTGGATGCGGCCGCCGACCAAATGCGAATCGATCGGGTGGCGGCGCGGCTTTCGCGAAAGCCCGGCAGAACCGTATTGCGGAACAGATCGAACGGTTTGATATCGCGGAAGAAAAAGGATTCGTTGGTCGTCATCGCCTCGGTGACGTCGCGCGCGAGCCCTTCGTCAGGGCGGGCGCGCAGCGCGCGGACCAGTTCTTCCAGCCCCTTCATGTTCCGTTTGCGCGCCACCGGCATCAGCCGGCTCTCGAGCAGGTAGACCTTGTCGTTGGTCAGAACCAGCCCCGAGCGGCTCTTGACGAGATCGCTCAGGAACGCGAAGTCGTCAGGATTCATCGTGCGCCCCTCCGGAGATGCGTGTGCACGTGCGGCGGAAGCTCGTCGAGGGGCAGGACGGCCGAGCAAAGTCCGGCCATCGCCACGGCACCGGGCATGCCCCACACGACGCTGCTGGGTTCGTCCTGGGCGATCAGCGTGCCACCGGCCGCGACCACGACG
>JAKZXM010000189.1:0-12496 GCA_047514975.1 Rhodospirillales bacterium | reverse complement strand
AGCTACTGTCCGGGTCTGCTGATCGGGTTTCATATCTCGCTCGTTACGCCACCAGGGCTGTCGGGTGGCAGGCCACCTTGTGGGCTGACACCCGAAGGCGTTTAGGCGAAGGAGTGTCCGCCGACCTTCAGTCGGCAGAAGCCGACTTTCGGTCGGCGAAGGCCGAAGCTCCTGCCTGCACGAAGCCGGAGCTTTGTTACGGCGAAGGCAGGTTGGCGAAGGCGGACTGTTACCGCTCCTCCCCAGGCCGCTCCGTCGCCACCCCGTGGACTGCCACCCGCCCGGCCTTCGCAGCGCGCTCCGCCGCCCGTCAACGAAAGTGTGTGAGCACGTCGCGCCCCAACAGGCGCACCGCGTCGAGCGGGTCGGGCCCCAAGGGCGGTCCGAAGCTGAGGTGTGCGGCCCCGGCCGCCACCAGGGGCTCGAGCCGGGCGATCACGTCCCTACCCTCGCCCACGACTCCCATGCGCATCATGCGCTCATCGGCCTCCACCAGCCGGCAGGCCTTGTCCGTGTCGCGCTCGGTCATGATCGCGTGCTCGATCACGTCGAAGTCGGCTGCCGCCAGCCCCAGCCGGCCCAGGATCAGGGGGCTGAAGGCGCGCCCGTAGTACGCGATCTTCTCGGCGAGCACGCGCCTCGCCGCCGCCCGGTCGTCGGCGAGCGAGACCCAGATGCACGCCGCCACGTCCAAGGGCCCCAAGGCGGCATCCCGCCGCGCCTCGCCCTCGGCGATCAGGGGGCGGGCGGCGAAGTAGTGCTCGGGCGGGAAGAGGAGCGGCAACACGCCGTCCGCGAGCTCGCCCGCGAGCGCCAGCATCCGCGGCCCCATGGCCCCCACATAGACCGGGGTCAAGCGCGGCGGCGCGAACCGCAAATACGCTTCTTCGGTCCATTCCAGGAACTCGCCCTTAAGGGCCGCGCTCTCACCCCTTAAGAGCGTCCGGACCGCGCCGATGGTCTCGCGCATCACCGCGAGCGGGCGGGCCGGGCGGATGCCGATCCATTTCAAGAAGTCCGGAGCCCCGACCGAGAGCCCGAGGTTGAAGCGGTTTCCCGACAGCTCGTCCATGGTCGCGGCCAGCATGGCGAGCTCGCTGGTGTGGATGGTGTAGGGGTTGAGGATGCCCGAGCCCACCTCGATGCGCCGGGTCGAGGTGGCCATGGTGGCGAGCAGCACGGGCGCGGAGCGCAAGAAGAGGTCGTCGCTGACCCAGATCTGGTCGAAGCCCGCGTCCTCGGCGGCGCGCGCCAGCGCGACATACTCGGCCGGCGCGAGGTCGTTGTTGAGCCTAAGGCTGAAGCGCATCGCCGGAGCCGACCACCGCCTCGGCGTCGATCTCGACGAGATACTCGGGCGCCACCAGCTTCGCTTCCACCAAGGTGTTGGCGGGGCGGATCGGGGCGAAGGTCTCGCCGTGGACCCGGGCTACCGCTTCCCAGTGGGCGATGTCGCTCACGTAGACGCGTGTTCGCACCACGTCCGCCATCCGCCCGCCCAGATCGGCAATGGCCTTTTCGATCCGCCCGAGGATGAACCGGGCCTGGGCGGCCGCGTCGCCCGCGCCGACGACGCCGTCCGGTCCGCTGGCGGTGGTGCCCGAAACCACGATCCGCTCGCCGATCCGCACCGCGCGCGCGTAACCGGCGATCTCCTCCCACCGGGTGCCGGTGC
This sequence comes from Rhodospirillales bacterium, assembly GCA_047514975.1. Taxonomy (GTDB): domain Bacteria; phylum Pseudomonadota; class Alphaproteobacteria; order Rhodospirillales; family JASLLV01; genus JASLLV01. Next base: position 10,821 of record JAKZXM010000189.1, on the reverse strand, counting down.
CGACCCAGCGGCGTTCGCCGGTCTCGCTCATGGGACGCAAGCGCGCTCCGGCGCGCGCCGGTCCGCGTGTTCGATCCGTTCCATCGCCGCTCGCAAGCGGCCGATCAACGGCCGCCGCCGGACCGCGGGTCGGCGACGATCCAGCCGACGAACGCGGCGACAACGCCGATCAGGACGAATATCCAGTAAAGAAACAGGGGCGCGTCGGTGGTCACGGCCGGTTCCTGGCTGGCGCCGGGCGTGCCCATGTGCGGTCCCATGGGACCGATGATGAAGAGCGGGATGGCGAAGAAGACGACGAGCGCGGGCCCTCCCCAACGCAGCAACAAAAAAAGCCACTTCGGCATATGGTCCCCCCCCCTCGCCGGCGATCCGGGTTTCGTTCCGCCGCGTCGGGCGAATCGGCGCTGGAGACTATCACGAACCGGCTCGGGCGAACAATTCGCCCGCCGCGCGCCCGCCGTTATTCCCCGAGCAGGCCTTTCAACTCCTGCATGGCGCGCCCGAAAGCATCCCAGTTCCCGTCGCGGAGCGCCTCTTCCGCCGCCTGGAGCGCCTCGCGGGCCGCGGGCCGCGGGTCGAACGAGTCCGGTGCGCCCGGCACCGGTGCCGCCGCCAGGCCCGGTCTCGGGGACGCGGGGCCGAAGACCGCGGCGACTGCCTCCTCCAAGGTCGGCGCCATGGCGATCCTTTCCCCGTCGCTCACGACGACCCTTTTCAGCTGCGGGATGTCGGTCCCCTCGGCGATCAGGTAGACGGGCTTGACGTAGAGGAACGACTCCTCGATGGGGATGACCAGCAGGTGGCCGCGGATCACCCGCGAGCCGCGCTGGTCCCAGAGCGAGATCTGCTGCGAGATCTGGGTGTCCTGGTCGATCATCGCCTGCACCTGGATCGGGCCGAGGATCAGCCGCTCCTTGGGCAGCTTGTAGGCGACCAGCTCGCCGTATCCGGGGAAGTCGCTGCGCGCCGCGATCCAGGCGATCATGTTGTCGCGGTTCGCGGGCGTCATCGGCGTCATCAGGAGGAACTGCACGCGGTCTTCGCCGAGCAGCTTCATGAGCACGAAATAGGGCGCCATGTGTTGCTGGACGCCGTACTCCTCGCCGAGCGCGTGAATCGGCCTGAGCGACATGGGCTTGAAGCCCTGAAGCTGGCGCGGCACCTCCCACACGTCCTCGCCGTTGTAGAAGACCTGCGGCACCGTCATGTGGTAGGTGCTGTATTTATTCACCTGCGCCTCGAACAGGTCCTGGGGGTATCGAAGATGCCTTTTCAGGTCTTCCGGCATCTCTTCCAAGGGCCGGAACAGCGCCGGCAGCGCCGCGCGATAGGCGCCCAGCACCGGATCTTCGGGGTCCATGACGTAGAACGCGACACGGCCGAGATAGGCGTCCACGATCACCTTCACCGAATTGCGGATGTAGTTGACGCCGTCGCGGTAGGGCTCGGAATAAGGGAAGGTCTCGGAGACGGTGTAGGCGTCCTGGACCCAGAATAGGCGGCCGTCGGATAGGACGAGATAGGGGTCGCGGTCCAGCGTCAGGAACGGCGCGATCCGTTGTACCCGCTCCTGGACGTCGCGCCAGAACTGGATCCGGCTGTCCGCGGTGATGTACGAGGTGAGCGCGATGCGGATGTCGAACTGGTGGAACGCGAAGAGCGCGCGCCTGAGGAACGAATCGATCAGGACCCCGCCGGAGCCGTCGTAGCGCGCGTAAACGTTCTCGTCGCCGCGCGGGTGGTCGAACTCTTTGACCGCGGTGTTGACGATCCGGTAGCCGTACATGTTCTCGCCGTAGTAGATCGCGGGCTGGTCGACGACGATCCCGTCGTCGCTCGTGGGCGGAACGTCCCGGATCACGAGGACGGGCGCGCCTTCGGGCGTCTTCTTCGCGGCCAGGCTCATGACGAGGCCATAGCCGTGCGTGTACTGGAGGTGCCGGTTGACCCAGGTTTCGGCCTTGGCTGGAAGCTGCCCCGAAAGCTCGCGCGCAGACACCATCACCTGGCGGTAATCGTCGCCGATGCGGTAGCGGTCGGCGTCGACGTCGAAGAATTCGTAGTAGGTGCGGATCTGCTGGAGCTGGCGGAATGTCTGGCTGAGGGGCCGCCAGTCCCACAGGCGGATGTTGTCGATGGTCTCGTGGTTGCGCGCCCACGCCGCCCGCGGAAGCCGCTCGGTCACGTCGTAAGTGCGCTCCTCCACCCGGTCGAGCCCGAACGCCCGACGGGTGAAGTCGATGTTATGACGCAAGTACGGCTCTTCGCGCTCGAGCTCGTTGGGCTCGACGTCGAAGACCTGGACCAGCCACGGCGTCGCCACCATGGCGACGATCAGGATGACGACGTAACCGCCGAGGGTGACCAGCGACATCCCGAGCTTTCTCAGCACCGGCGGGACCAGCACCGCTACGGCGAGCGCGAGCGTCGCCCCCACCATCACCCAAAGCGCCCGGCGCATGACGACGACGTCGGTGAAGCCGGCGCCGAAGACCACGCCGCGTTCCGAAAGAAGAAGCCCGAACCGGTCGAGGTGGAAGCCCCAGGCGAGCGCCACCAGGAACAGCGCGACGTTCGCTCCCGCGTGGCGAAGGGCGTCGGCCGGCGCCTCGATCCCGTCGCGCCAGTGGAATCGGATCACCCGCGCATTCATGTAGGCCGCGACGACCGCCGCCGTTCCCATCAGGGTGGCCGCGAGGACGGCGTTCTGGACAAGCTCGAGGAAGGGGACCACGAACACGTAGAACCCGATGTCGTGGCCGAAGACGGGGTCCACCGTCCCGAATGGCCGGGAGAAGCGGAACAGAAGCAGCCGCTCCCAGTGATTGTAGAGGACGGCGCCGAAGACGAAGGCGACGACGGCCGAGAGTGCGGCCAGCACGTAGCGCGGATCGCCGGCAAAAGCCCCGGCCGGCGGAGTTGCCTGTGCGTCGCGAGACGTGACGAACGGGCCGCCGGGGGCGGCGCGGCGAGAAAAGAGGCTCAGGATCGCCCCCAGAAGAGGGCGAAAATCGAGGCGCCGCGAGACCAGCAGGAGGTTGAACCAGGCATAGAAAAAGACGGGAACGAACGCGAACAGGAAGAGCCCGAGCTTCATGAACCGGATGGACCAGAAGACGCTCGCGTAGCCCAGCGCCTCGAGCCAAAGATACTCCGCCGCCCAATCGGCCAGCATGAAGGTGCCCACCAGCAGCGCGAGCGCCGCGGTGACGACAATTATTGCCTTGGCTTGAAAGGGCATGAGCGGGCGGGTCGTCCTGGTCGCCGCCAGCCTACCACGTTCGATGCCGCGAACTCCACGCCGCGCGCGTCTTACGGGCGCGCGCGGCGGTCCGGCCCGCGCCCTTGACGGCGGTCGTTCCGCGACCGATATAAACGCGCGACGCCACCGGCGACGTCCGGTCGCGAGCGGGCGGGCGCCTGAGACAGGGCCCGAAGCCCGACGGTCGCAACGACCCTGCTCGTCTCACCATGAGGGGGATGGACCATGACCCGTCTTTCGATATTCGACAGCCCGTTGCTGTTGGGGTTCGACAACTTCGAGCGCATCCTCGACCGCGTCTCGAAATCGTCCGCCGACGGATACCCGCCCTACAACATCGAGCAGACCGGCGAGAACGGCCTGCGCATCACGTTGGCCGTCGCCGGATTCTCCGAGGACGACCTGGGCATCACGGTCGAGGACAACCAGCTTGCGGTCAGCGGCCGCGGCCGCGAAGACGAGTCCGACCGCGTCTATCTGCACCGCGGCATCGCGTCGCGTCAGTTCCAGCGCAACTTCGTGCTCGCCGAAGGGATCGAGGTGGTCGGCGCGGTTCTCGAAAGCGGACTCTTGCACGTGGATCTCGAGCGCCAGGTCCCCGAGCCGACAACGCGCACCATCAAGATCGAGACGCACGCCCAGCGCGCCAAGGCCGCATCCAAACGCACCAAGACGATCGACGTCGAAACCGAATCCTGACGCCCGGTTGGAGCGGATCGCGCTTAAGCGAAACCGCGCCACCACGATCTGGTCTTGTGGCGATTGCGGGCGACCGTGATCCGGTCGTGCACCGGCGCCGGCCCGCGGTGAAGCCGTCAGGCCGCGCGCGTCGACGTCGATTCGGTCAGCAGCGCATACAGCGCCTCGGCGCTGTCGGTACCGCGCAGTTTCTCGCAGGTCCCGTAATCGCGGAGCAGCCGCGAGACCCGCGCCAGCGCCTTCAGGTGGTCGGCGCCGGCCGATTCCGAGGCGAGCAGAAGGAAGATCAGGTCCACCGGCACGCCGTCGACGGAATCGAAGTCGACCGGGTGATCGAGACGGGCGAACAGGCCGAACGGTTGGTTCACGGCCGCGAGCTTGCCGTGGGGAATGGCGATCCCGTTGCCGATGCCGGTGGTGCCCAGCTTCTCACGCGCCAAGAGCACGTCGAAGACCGCCCGCTCGTGAAACCCGGTGCGGTCGGCGGCGTGCTTCGCGAGCTCGTGCAAGGCCTGCTTCCTGCTCGAGACTTTCAGGTTGGCGATGACGCTTTCGGGCGTCAGAAGGTCCGCTATCTCCATGAATCCACGACCGATGTTGTACCGACTAGGGGCCGGCCGAAGGCTCGCCGGCGATGGGCTGCTCGTAATCCTGGTCGTCTGGCGCGGCGACGGGCTCCTCTGCGCGGTCCCCTCCCTTGTGGTGGTCGCGCAGCCGCCGCTTCTGGCGGCGCAGCCTCTTGGCGATTTTCACCAACGTTGCGTCGAAGGCGGCGTAAGCGTCCGCGGCCATCGCCGAGCCCTGCATCGACACCCCGCGCGCCGCGTGCACCGAGATGTCGACCCGGAAGTTAACGCCTTCGCGCGAGAACGTGACGGTCCCGTCCAGCGGGCGCTCGAAGTACTTCGAGACCGCGCCGTTCAGCATCTCTTCGACGTGCGCCCGAAGCGCATCGCCGACGTCGACGTGCTTGCCGTTGATCGAAATATCCATCCGAACGAAACCTTACGCGCGCGACGGGCGCGCGATCGACAAGGATCCAGGGCTGAAGCTAAAGAATTGTGGTTTCGACACGGTTATTGCAACCGTCCGCGTTCCCTTCGTCGGAAGAGGCGGGGACCGTAATCCCGCGCTCCGACGGAGTCAACACGCCGCGGCGTCGTTTCCCGTGCCCCTCCCCGGATGCGCGGAACGATCGGATCGAAATTCCCTAAATCTCAGAAAATACTGGACTTTTCCCGCCTTCGCCGGACCGAGGACGGAATGCCGATCGCCTCGCGGTATTTGGCCACCGTCCGGCGCGCGATGTCGATGCCCTCGTCCCTCAGGATTCGCACGAGCTCGTCGTCGGAATGCACGTGGTCGGGGGATTCGCTCTCGACCAGGGCCTTGACGCGATGGCGCACGGATTCGGCGGAATGGGCAACCTCTCCGCAGACCGCGTTGATCGACGGCGTGAAGAAGTACTTGAGCTCGTAAATCCCGCGCGGCGTCGCGATGAACTTGTTGGTGGTCACCCGGCTGACCGTGCTTTCGTGCATTTCGATCGCCTGGGCGATGTCGCGAAGCACCAGCGGCCGAAGGTGCTCGACGCCCTTGTTGAAGAACCCGCTCTGCTGGCGGACGATCTCGCTCGCCACCTTGAGGATGGTCGTCGCCCTTTGGTGCAGGGACTTGACCAACCAGCTCGCCGACTGGAAGCACTGGGCGATGTAGTGGCGCTCCTCCTTGTTGCGCGCGCCACGGCTGACGCGCACGTGATAGTGATTGTCGATCAGCACGCGCGGCAGCGTCTCTTGATTGAGCTCGACGATCCAGCCGCCGCCGGGCGCGGCGCGCATCAGGATGTCGGGCGTGACCGGCTGGGCCACGGTGTGGTCGAACGCCACTGCGGGTTTGGGATCCAGGGTGCGGATTTCGGCCACCATCTCGGCGAGGGTCTCGGCGTCGCAACCCGTGGCGTCCTGCAAGGCCCGGATGTCCCGCTTGGCCACCAGATCGAGATTGTCGAGGATCGCCTGCATGGCGGAACCGAGGCGGTCGCGGTCACGCAGCTGCGCCGATAGGCATTCGGCGAGGCTGCGCGCGAAGACCCCGGGGGGGTCGAACTCCTGAAGCTTGGCGAGCGTCCGTTCGACGCGCCCCACTTCGCATTCGAGGAGCCGCGCGAGCGCGTCGAGATCGCCGCTCACGTAGCCGGCCTCGTCGAGCATATCGATCAGATGCAGCCCGATCAGTCTGTCTACCCCGTCGTCGAGCTCCACGTTCAGCTGGTTCAGAAGGTGGTCGCGCAGCGAATCGGCGCCCGAGACCGTCTGTTCGAGGTCGCGATCGCCGCCGTCGAACGAACCGCCGCGACGGCCCCAATCCTCGAATGCGCCGCCACGCTCGAAATCGTCCGCGCCGGCGGCGGGGGCGCCGTCGACGCCGTCACCGTTCCAAAGGTTGCCGAAGTCCATGTCCAGCCCGGCGTCGGCACCATCGGCTCCGCCAGCGGAATCGGACCCTGGCGCGCCGTCGTCGTCGCGCTCGTCGTCGCGCTCTAGCAGCGGATTGCGCTCAAGCTCGTCTTCGACGTAGGCGAGTAACTCGACGCTGGAGAGTTGCAACAGCTTTATCGACTGCTGCAGCTGCGGCGTCAGAACCAGCGACGTGCTTTGGCGCAGCTCGAGGTTGGGAGAGATCGACATGTGCGCTCGGGGCCGGCCTCAAAGTCGGAAATGGTCGCCCAGGTACACGCGCCGAACGTCCTCGTTGCCGACGACATCCGAGGGCGGCCCTTCCATGAGCACCATTCCGTCGTGGATGATGTACGCGCGGTCGATGATGTCGAGGGTCTCGCGGACGTTGTGGTCGGTGATCAACACGCCGATGCCGCGGTCCTTGAGATGCCTCACCAGATCGCGGAGATCGCCGACGGCGATGGGATCGATGCCGGCGAAGGGCTCGTCGAGGAGCACGAAATGGGGCCCCGACGCCAGGGACCGGGCGATCTCGACGCGGCGGCGCTCGCCGCCGGAAAGCGATAGCGCCGGGGTGCGGCGCAAATGGGTGATCGAGAACTCCGCCAGAAGCGCCTCGAGGATGCCTTCGCGGTGCTCGCGCGAGGCTTCGGTGACCTCGAGGACGCTGCGGATGTTGTTTTCGACGGTAAGCCCGCGAAAAATCGACGCCTCTTGCGGCAGGTAACCGATTCCCAGCCGGGCGCGGCGGTACATGGGCAGATCCGTGATGTCGTGGCCGTCGAGGATGACGTTGCCGTAGTCGGGCGCCAAGAGCCCAGTGATCATGTAGAAGCACGTCGTCTTGCCGGCGCCATTGGGGCCGAGAAGGCCGACGATCTCGCCGCGCTGGATGGCGATGGTGACGCCGCGGACGACCGGACGCTTCTTGAAGCGTTTGCCCAGGTTGCTGGCGACGAGGCCCCGGTTGCTGGCGACCAGTATCGGACCTGCGCCGCCGCCGGGGGCGTCATCGCGGCTTGCACGTGTTTGCCGTTCCACCATTTCGATGCCCAATTTTATGGTCGAGGAGCTTACTTTTTCCTTACCTGGTCGGGAACGATCAGGCCGCGCACGCGACCCTGGCCCTTGCCGGCGCCCTCGCATCCCTTGAGCGTGCTCGCCCCCGTTCCGAGGTTGACCTCTGCGACGCACCCGTTGAGCTGGTTCTCGCCGCGCGTGATCTTGACCGATCCGGTCAGCGTCGCGATTCCGCTCTCGACATTGTAGATGGCGCGGTCGGCAGTGACGGTGTCGTTCCCGAGCACCACGTACACGTTGTCGAACGCCTCCACCTTATGGACGCGCGTCTTGCCTTCAAAGGGGCGGAAATGCGCGGCCAGAACGTCGGCCCGCAGCCGCCGCTCGCCCCTGATGGCGTACGCGTTGCCGCGGGCCACCGCCATCCGCTTCTTCTCCCAGTACTCGATCTGACCGTCGGCGATGATCTCGTCGTCGGCGGTCAGCAGCCGCACCTTGGCGCCGCTCAGCACCAAAATGCCGTTCTCCACGTCATAGACGGCGGAAACCCCGAACGCCGTCTCTTTGGGCGCGACGATGCGGACGTTGCCTTCCGCGTCCAGGCGCCACACCTGGGTTCCGCCGCCCGGTTTCTGGCGATAGTACGCGCGAAGGAGGTCCGCATGCACCGCGACGTCGCCGCGCACGGCGACGGCGTCACCCCGAGCGGTGAAGACCTGCTGGTCCTGCAGCCACTCGATCCCGTCGGTCGCGTCGACCTCGATCGGCGCATCCGAATCGCCGCCCCCGAATCCGAGTCCTTGCGCGAGCGCCGGCGCACAAACCCAGAACGCGCAACACGCCGCGATTCGCGCCCAGGCGCGAGACGAGGCATGGGCGCGCGGCGGGCCTGGTCGGGCAGCCGTCACGAATTCGGCTTTCCGATACCGGGAAAAAAGACCAGTTTCGCCTTGCCGGTAAACGTGATGACCTTCCCTTGATCGACGAAGTGGAATCCTTCCGCCTTCAGCTCGCCGAAAGGTCCGTGGCCCTCGACGGCCTCGTCGCCCACCGCGACGCTCCGCGCCAGATCGATGTCGGCGCGGCTCGTGCGAATCTCGTAACCGGAATCGTGGAACAGGTTGACCGCGCCGATCAGCTCCAGGGTCTTCGAATCGCGGGTGTAGACCCCGGTCTCGGCCGTGAGCACGAGCCACGTTCCATCCTGCAACGTGATGTCCGCTTTCGGCATCTCGAGTTCGATGACGGCGCCCTTGCCCGCCCGGGTCGTGGCCATGTCGGCGGAAATCGAGTACGCCCGGTCCAGATCGTCGATCCCCAAGTAGCGAGCGTTCATCATGCTCGGGTTCTCGGCCTCGCGCGCCTTGAGGGCGGTAAACCCGATGCGGAACCGCTCGTCGGTGATCTTGAAGTGCGGCCACGCCACCACCAGGGTGATCAGCGCCACCGCCGCCATCGGCAACAACAGCTTCATCATGGCGACGAACCGGCTGTAGCCGGGCGCATAGCGGCGCGGGCGCACCGAACCGATCCGCCCGCGCAACAGGCTGCCGTAGGGCGCGCGCGGCGCGATACCCCCCCCCGCCGCGGTTCGCGGTGTCGGCCCCGTATTCATGACAGGCGATCCTGTCCGGCCCGCAGGCAATCGTGGATATGGACGATCCCGACGGGGACGTGATCGTCGTCGACCACGAACAGGTTGGTGATCGCGCGGGCGTTCATCACGCCGAGCGCTTCGCTGGCGAGCGCACCCGGGCGGATGGTCTTGGGATCCGGGGTCATCACGTCGGCGGCGCGGGCGCTCACGAGTTCGGGACCCATGTGGCGGCGCAAGTCACCGTCCGTGACGATGCCGCGCAGCCGGCCGTCGGCGCCGACGATGCCGACGCAGCCGAACCGTTTGGCGGTCATGGTCACCAGGGCGTTGGCCATCGACGCGTCATCGTCAATCAGGGGCACCTCCGATCCCACGTGCATGAGTTCGGCGACCGGGACCAGTCGGCGGCCGAGCTCGCCGCCCGGATGAAATGTCTGGAAGTCGTCGGCGGTGAATCCCTTGCGCTCGAACAATGTCACCGCGATCGCGTCGCCGAGCGCCATCATGACGGTCGTCGACGTGGTCGGCGCCAGCCCCATGGGGCAGGCTTCGTCGCTGTCGGGAACGATCAGGGTCACCGTCGCCGCTTTCGCAAGCGCGCTATCGATCCCCTTCGTGACCGCGACCAAAGGTATTTCGAACCGCTTCGCGTACACCACCACGTGGGCAAGCTCGGTCGTTTCGCCCGAGTTCGACAATGCCACGATCGCGTCGCCGGGCGTGATCATGCCGAGATCGCCGTGGCTCGCCTCCGCCGGATGGACGAACATCGCCGGTGTTCCCGTCGATGCCAGGGTGGCCGCCATCTTGCGGCCGACGTGGCCACTCTTGCCGATCCCGGTGACGACGACGCGCCCGCGGATTCGGCCGAGTACGTCGATGGCCTCGACGAACTCGGATCCGAGACTGGCGGCCAGGGCCGCGAGTCCGCGGCCCTCGAGGGCAAGCACGCGGCGCGCGGAACCGAGATCCGAACCGTCCTCGGGCTCGGGGACCGCACTATCGCCGGACGGCATGGCCTTGAGAGTCGTCATATGCTCCGTCGTCGTCGCGCCCGCGGCTTTTCGCAAGTGCAAAGGCGCACGATGGCGAGGACCGTCGGGTCCCGCCTTGGCCCCGTCGGCGCGCGATCGGCCTGGGCGCCTTCATACCGGGCCCCGAGAGTATGCGCCCGTACCCCAAAAGGGTCAATAGAATCAGACCCTTTTCGGGAATGGCGGACGGTCGTCAATGGGCGAAGATGTCCTCGTCGGCCCAGCCTTCGAGGTCGAGCCGAACGCGGGTCGCGAGGAATTGGAAGCACGCGCTCGCGAGTTCGGCGCGCCCCTCGCGCACGAGCATCTCGTCGAGCTTCCTTTTCAACTCGTGAAGATGGAGCACGTCGGAAGCGGCGTAACGGATCTGATCGCGGCTCAACTCGGCCGCGCCCCAGTCCGAGGACTGTTGGTCCTTGGACAGATCGATCCCGAGAAGCTCGCGGCACAGGTCCTTGAGACCGTGGCGGTCGGTGTACGTGCGCACCAGCTTGGACGCGATCTTGGTGCAGTAGACGGGCTCGCAGGTGACGCCGAGGTAACGGCCGAGAACGGCGAGATCGAAGCGCGCGTAATGGAACAGTTTGGTGATGGCGGGCGCGCTCAAGAGAGCCTTGAGGCGCGGGGCGTCGTAGCCTGCTTCCGAGAACTGCACCAGATGGCACGTGCCGTCGCCGGCCGAAAGTTGGACCAGGCAAAGGCGGTCGCGATCGGGTTTCAGCCCAAGGGTCTCGGTGGCCGCCG
>JAKZXM010000188.1:0-3019 GCA_047514975.1 Rhodospirillales bacterium | reverse complement strand
TGTCGTCTTTATGAGCATGCTGGGCGAAGACTTGGCCGGTCGCCACCAACCGCGTGAGCTTGCACGATTCCCAGAAGGACCAGCATGGGCTGCCCATCCCCTGCCTTCACATCGACGATCACCCCAACGAAACCCCGATGCAGAACTATGGCTATAAGAAGATGGACGAGATGTGCATGGCGCTGGGCGCCCGGCGCACGATCGAGGCCAGGCCGAGCCCGCCTACCACCACCTCGGCGTGTGCCGGATGAGCCAAGAGCCGCGCGATGGCGTCGTCGATCCGTGGGGCCGGGCGCACGAGGTCCCCAACCTGTTCGTCTCGGACGGAAGCGTGTTCCCCTCCTCGGGCGCGGCCAATCCGACGCTGACGGTGGTCGCGCTGGCCATCCGCCAGGCCGAGCGCATCGCCGCGATGATGAGTGCGGGCGAGCTCTAGGCGTTAGCGTTCCCAGGGGTTGACGAGTTCGACGCCGGTGCTCTCGAAGTCGCGTGTGTTGCAGGTGGCGATGCCCGCGCCGTGCACATGCGCAATGGCGGCGATCATGAGATCGCTGTTGTGTACGACGAGGCCCGCGCGTTCCCGCCGGGCGGCGATCTCGCCGTACATGCGGGCGGAGGAATCGTCATAGGGAAGAACGGAAAGACCCATGCCGGGCTCGACGACCTCTAGGAAGCGCTCCCGCAGATTGACGCGACGAGGGCCGCCTTCATGCGCTAAGCTAGTCAGGCTTCATCGCGGGGACGACCTGGGCGACGGTGGCGCTGTTGCGTCGCAATCCTGACGTCCCGCGCGAACGGGTCATGCGCCTCGTGCAGCCGTCAAATCCCAGCGAGCGGGACGACTGATTCGAAGGGCTGCGGAACGCGGGTTGGGAGGAATGAAGGGGAGGAAAGGGCGATGAGCGAAACGTGGACGCCGGAGGTCGTGGTCGTGGGGGCCGGCGCGATGGGCAGCCTGATCGGCGGTCTCCTCGGCGAGGGCGGGATCGAGGTGACACTTGTTGACGTGTGGGCCGAGCACGTGGCGGCGATCGAGAAGGACGGTCTTCGGCTGATCGGCGACACCCACGACCGTGTCGTTCCGGTGCGGGCGACCACCGAGCCGGCTACGATCGACGGCGCCGACATCGTCATCGTGCAGTGCAAGGCGCTTCACACGGCGGCGGCGATCGAGGGCGCGAGGGGGTTGTTCGGCGATGGAACGGTGGCGATCAGCTTCCAAAACGGGCTCGGCAACGAGGAGACGATCGGCGGGATCATCGGCATGGACAAGGTGCTCGGCGGCCTCACCGCGCAGGGCTCGAACGTGGTCGGGCCGGGCGTCGTCCGCTACTACGGCGACCTGCCCTCTTACATCGGCGAGCTTGAGGGCGGGAACTCGGCGCGCGCCGAGCGCATCGCGAAGGCCTTCACGTCAGCTGGGCTGCAGACCACGGCAAGCCCCGACATCCGCCGCGAGATGTGGAAGAAGCTCTTGGCCAACGTCGCGACGAGCGCGATTTCGACGATCACCGACCTGACCCTCGATCAGGTCATGGCGGCGCCCGAGCTCAAGGCGGGGGCGCTCAACGCCCTGGACGAGGCGGCGGCCGTCGGCCGCGCCGCGGGCATCGACCTCGACGACGAAGCGGCGCGCGAGGTCCTCCTCAAGATCACCGGCAAGGGCGCCACGGGCCGCAACAAGTCGAGCATGTGCATCGATGTCCTGAACCGCCGCAAGAGCGAGGTCGATTTCATCTACGGCCCGATCGTGCGGCTCGGCCAAGAGCACGGCGTGCCGACCCCGGTCATCGAGACGCTGGTCGCAGCGGTCAAGGGGATGGAGAGCCACTTCGCCTGATTGCTGGCGGGGGTCGGAAGTCGGGCCCGCCGCGGAGGGGTCGGGCTACGGGAGATCAGCCGTGCGCATCTTGTTTGCCCTTTCTATGGCCGATCCCAACGTCCCCTTCAACTGTCGTCACGACCGCAAGCTCGCGGGCACCGGGGTGCTCGGCGACCTGACCTCGCACGTTCTCAGCGTCGCGAAGTTTCTCGTGGGCGATATCGCCGCGGCGGCCGCCTGAAACCAACCAGCGGAGCATGCACATGGCGTTCGAAGGAACCAAGAGCCGCGAGGCGCACATTTACCGTGCCAAGGGTCTGGAGTGGCGGCTGCGCAACACTAATGCATCGAACCGCAAAGCGCGTGCCTTTTTCGAGCAAGCAATCGCCTGCGATCCGGGTTACGCGCTCGCCTATTCCGACCTCGCGCGCGCCTATTACCAGCGCCGCGGCCAGGGCTGGACCAACTCGGATTCCCATTCGCTCGACCGCGCACTCCGCACCGCCCACAAGGCCATGGCGCTCGATCCCGCGGTAGCACCCCAGGCGCTGATCGTCGATCGCGCTCGTCGAAACCTGGCGGCGGCGGTACGAGCGCGCGTTGGCGGCGGTCGAGACCGGCGTCGCCATGGCCCCCGCGGCGGCCGAGTGCCACGCCCTCCTCGGCTACGTCCGCACCTGGAACGGCGAACCCGGCACCGCGCCAAAGCACGTCCGCAAGGCCATGCGTCTCGATCCCGACTACCCCTTCCTGTTCGACTTCTTCCTCGGCCACGCCCAGTTCGGCGTGCGCCGATACAAGGCCGCCGCCCGACACCTGGGCGAGGGCGTCGCCGGAAATGGCAACTACGTGCCAGGCCGCCTCTTCCTCGCCGCCACCTACGGCCACCTCGGCCGCGCGATCGAGGGGCGCGCCGAGATCGCCGCATGCCGCCGCATCAACCGCAATTTCTCCGCGACCTGGCTCGAACGAATCGTCGCTTACCGCAAAGCCGCCGACCACCGCCACCTCATACGTGGCCTCAAGAAAGCCGGCCTGGGCTAGCGAGAAGCGCGGTGATGAACAAGGGGCCAACATCCCAGTGTCCGGAAGCCGACGCGGCGTAGTGCCCGAGTGCATCGCGCAACGCCTGTCTTGCCGTACCACGCCGCCACACGTACCGCGCGTCGAGCTCGGCGGAAACGACCCGACAGACCC